>JALOSN010000106.1 GCA_025458415.1 Hydrogenophaga sp. | reverse complement strand
GTGTTCGCGCAATTGATATTCAAGCAATCCAAGGAAGACGATGAAACTGATTCTGTTGGGCGCCCCCGGTGCCGGCAAGGGAACGCAAGCCACCTTCATTTGCCAGAAATACGGCATTCCCCAGATCTCCACCGGTGACATGTTGCGCGCTGCGGTCAAGGCTGGTACGCCCCTGGGCTTGCAGGCCAAGTCGGTGATGGAGTCGGGCGGCCTCGTGAGTGACGAGCTCATCATCAATCTCGTCAAAGAGCGCATCGCCCAGTCGGACTGCGCCAACGGTTTTTTGTTCGACGGCTCGAACCATTCCCCAGGCCGATGCCATGAAAGCCGCCGGCGTCAAGCTCGACTATGTGCTGGAGATTGATGTCCCGTTCGAAGCCATCATCGAGCGCATGAGTGGTCGCCGCTCGCATCCTGCGTCGGGCCGGACCTACCATGTCCGCTTCAATCCGCCCAAGGTCGAGGGCAAGGATGACGTCACGGGTGAGCCCTTGATCCAGCGGGAAGACGACAAGGAAGAGACGGTCAAGAAGCGGCTGGAGGTCTACAGCGCGCAGACCCGCCCCCTGGTCGACTACTACGGGCAGTGGGCGCAACGCGAGCCTGACGCGGCTCCGAAGTACCGCGCCATCAGTGGGCTGGGCTCGGTCGACGAGATCACGGCCCGGGCGCTTGCGGCCCTGGGCGGCTGACCTGCCCCAGGGGACCTCATTCAAGCGGGGCTGGAGCGAAGCCCGTAGGTCCGGCCACCGACAAACAGGAACTCGGCCCGCAGCAAGGCAGCTCCCTGCTCTTCCTTGAAAGTGAATCCGACCACGGACAGCCGTGTACCCGTGGCAATCTCGGCCAACTGCCACTGGCCCAGACGGAACAGGGGCGCCAGTTCGACCTCCCAGCGACGATCCTGACGTCGTGGCAGCTCTGCTCGGGAGAGAATGGCCTTGCCATCGACCGCAGCCGACTGAACTGGCACGGGCCGGTCGGCCAGATCGGGGGGCAGGCCCAATGCGGCGGGTAACTCCAGCACCAGTTCGGCATGCGGGTTTCGCCATTTCACCTCGGTGACCGTACCCTCCAGATAGATGGGACGGTTCTGGTCAAAGCTGCTCCATCCATGGTGGGCCCTGGCCGATGAGAGCACACCGATGCCGGCCGCAGCCAGAAGCAGGTCACGTCTGTACATGATGATCTCCGGTTGACAACATCAAAGGTAGGCAATCCAACGGCCGCAGGTCACCACCAGAACCCAGATCAGGGTAGACAGCAGCATGAGGCCGCGGGCCGTGCTGTCCAGCAGCTCCAGCGATCCGCGGCCATGAAACCAGGCCGCATTGCCGGCCGCCAGCATCAGCAGGACCATCTTGACTGTGAACGCCCGATTGGCCAGCAGTTCCTCAGCCTGCGTCGCAAACATGGTCAATCCGCTGGCCGCCGCCATCAGAAAACCTGCACCGGCCAGCGGCAGGCACAACCTGGCCAGCGGGCGGACCGGCAGTGACACCCCCAGGCCCCAGAGGCGTACCTCCAGCAGGATCAGGTTGCCCATCATCAGACCGATGCCGATCACGTGCACCACCTCCAGCATGGGGTAGGCCCAGGGGTGCGCACCCAGCGCCTGCCACATGTTCAGCCTTCCATCAGGTCAAGCGCCAAGGCCAGACGCGCCTTGACCGGCGACAAGCCCGCCATGCTTTCCAGCGGGTCACCTTCAACCGGCTGGACCCTCCCATAAGCACAGCGCGAAGACCGGACCACCCGCACGCCCGCGCGCCGGGCCTCGCCCAGCGCATCCTGCAACAGCCGATGCAGACTGCCGTTGCCCGTGCCCGCAACCACCAGCCCGAGCAGGCGCGGCGCTGCGTGGACGGTGCTTTCGCCCAGCAAGGCCCTGACCAGCAGCCCGTCACCGCAGGCATGACTGAAGATCATTTCCACACGTGGCAGCGCAGTCAGCGCCTGAAATGCCTTGAGACGATGACTCTGGTCGGTCACCCCGCTGGAGTCTATGGATGGCCAGGGGCGCCAGTGCCTCACCTGCCCGTGCTCGATGACCCCCAGCGGGCCGGCATCTCCTGAATCGAAGGCGTCGATCCGGTACGTGTGAACTTTGGTCACATCAGCCGGGCCGTGGATCTTCCCGGCACACACCACCATCACGCCCTGCGCCTGGGCGTGACGGGCCAGAACCAGCGCGTCGGCCAGGTTCTGCGGGCCGTCAGGCGCCAGTGCCGTTGCCGGACGCATGGCGCAAGTCAGCACCACGGGTTTCGTCGGGCCCAGCAGGGCCTGCAGCAGATAGGCCGTTTCTTCGATGGTGTCGGTTCCGTGGGTGATGACCAGCCCGCACACCTCGGGTCGGGCCAGATGGAACCGGACCCGGTCGCAAAGACGCTGCCAGATCTGCAGGTCCATGTCCTTGCTGTCCACCTGTGCCACCTGCTCGCTCTCAAGCCGTAACCCGGGCTGCAAACCCAGTTCCGACACCAGATCCGCGACGGAGACTTCACCCGCTGTGTAGGAAACCAGGTCATCGGAGCGTGCGGCCCTGCCTGAAATGGTGCCACCGGTCCCCAGCACCACCACCACGGGCTGCCCGCGCGTCTGCTCTGCTTGTTCTGTTGGTTCTGCTTGTGGCACTTGCCAAATCTCCTGGACTGATTAAAAATACAGTTACTGGATACAACGACAGCTTGCGCATATCCTGCACAACGACGAGGTTCCCATGCTAGACAACCTGCAGCTCGCCCCGAAACTCACCGCTCGGCAACAACAAATCCTGGAACTCATCCAGTCCACCGTTGCGCGCACGGGTGCACCGCCCACGCGGGCCGAAATCGCCCGGGAGATGGGCTTCAAGTCGGCCAACGCTGCAGAAGAACACCTGCAGGCACTGGCCCGCAAAGGGGTGATCGAGCTGGTCGGCGGCACATCGCGCGGCATCCGCCTGCGAAGCGCCGACCTGCAGTCGATCAATGCGGCGCGGTCTCGCCAGCTTACACTGCCCCTGCCAGATTTGTCACAGTTGGTCCTGCCGCTCATTGGTCGGGTCGCTGCGGGCTCTCCCATCCTGGCCCAGGAACATGTCGATCAGACCTTCCAGGTTGAACGCCACCTGTTCCGCCAGACCCCGGACTACCTGCTCCGGGTCCGGGGTATGTCGATGCGCGATGTGGGCATCCTCGACGGTGACCTGCTGGCCGTGCAGTCCGCACGGGACGCCCGAAATGGCCAGATCGTGGTGGCCCGCCTGGGCGAAGAGGTGACGGTCAAGCGCTTCATGCGTCACCCCGACCATGTTGAGCTGCTCGCAGAGAACCCGGATTACCCGACCATCGTCGTTTCCCCGGACGAGCCCTTCGAGATCGAAGGCCTTGCAGTCGGCCTCATTCGCAACAGTTTTCAGCTCTGAGCCTGCTGGCTCAGCGTCGACCGCGCAGGTGGCGGGCGATGGCGCTGGACGGCAAGCTCGCGAAAGCATGCATCCAGCCCATCCCTGCGCAGCCGACTACCGAGCAATCCTGCCTGTGTCCAACCCCATTCACTGGAGTTTCACATGGGAATTCGACTTCACAACAGCACCTGGCACCGCCCACTGCGCACCTTGGACAACTGGCCGTCGGTGGCCGAGGTGACTCCCTCACCTTGGCACCAGTGCTATCACCGGTGCACACAGTGGTTGGGCGTCGTATGGCGGAGCGTTGGAAGCAGCCTCGCCGTGCGCCGCCGCACGGAGGGCACCGGGTCAGCCCCAGTCCATCGCCCGAGCGATGCCATCGCCGCGCGCCGCACCGCCCAGAAGCGGCACGTCACCCGGAAGTACGAAGGAGCCGCCACTGGCCCCAGAGGCACCCGCCTGGTCATTTCTGGCCGAATGGCCGACGTTTGCGCCGAACTGGATCGTCTGGCCGCTCTTGAAGCCCACAGACTGCCACAGAGTGGCTGACCACCGGCGACCGCATCCATAGGTCGGTGGAACCGTGCCCCTCCCGCGCGTCAGCCTGCGCGGTGGCGGGACCGGCCGCTTTGGGCCGGGCAGGCATGCCCTTCACGGCACAATAGCGGCATGAACATCGTGATTCTGGACGACTATCAGGACGCCGTCCGCAAACTGCGTTGCGCGGAAAAGCTGGAGCCCTATCCGGCCAAGGTATTCACCAACACCGTGAAGGGTGTGGGACAACTCGCGGTCCGGCTGCGCGACGCCGATGTGCTGGTGCTGATTCGGGAGCGTACGCCCGTGACCCGCCAGTTGGTTGAGAAACTGCCACGGCTCAAGCTGATCGCCCAGACCGGTCGTGTGGGCAGTCATATCGACATCAATGCCTGCACCGAGCGCGGCATTGCCGTAGCAGAAGGCACCGGACTCCCGTTTGCCACCGCAGAGCTGACCTGGGCTCTGATCATGGCAGCGATGCGCCGCATACCTCAGTATGTCTCCAGTCTCAAGCACGGGGCCTGGCAGCAGTCCGGTCTCAAGTCATCGGCCATGCCGACCAACTTTGGCATAGGAATGGTGCTCCGCAACAAGACCTTGGGGGTCTGGAGCTACGGGCGGATCGGCCGGCTGGTGGCCGGTTATGGCCGGGCTTTTGGCATGCGCGTCATCGTATGGGGCAGCGAGGAATCGCGCGCCAATGCAGCGGCCGACGGATACGAGCTGGCCACGACAAGGGAAATGCTGTTCGCGGAATCAGACATTCTCAGCCTGCACCTGCGCCTGAGCGAGCGCAACGCCGGCAGCATCACCCTGGATGACCTATCGATGATGAAGCCTACAGGTCTGCTGGTGAACACCTCACGTGCCGAGTTGCTGGAACCCGAAGCCTTGCTGGCGGCGCTGAACCGGGGGCGTCCGGGGATGGCGGCGGTCGACGTGTTCGAGTCTGAACCCATCCTGCAGGGTCACGCTCTGCTGCGTCTGGAGAATTGCATCTGCACCCCGCACATCGGTTACGTGGAGCAGGAAAGCTACGAAACCTATTTTGCCTCGGCGTTCGACAACGTGGTCAACTTCATCAAGGGCACGCCAACCAACATCGTCAATCCAGGTGCACTGCAGGTCAGGCGCTGAACGCCGACCACAGTTCCCATCAGTGCAGCCTGCAAGGCAGTTGGAACTCAATCTTCAGAGAGGTCCTTGTCGCCTCCAGCCGACTTGCGCGGCGGCTTGCCGTCTTCCGGCGGTGCAGAATCTTTCGCCGAATGCAGGAAGTCAAGCACCTCGAAATCGATCAGATTGCTCGGAATCACCGGGGCGTTTTCACCCTTTGCAGCTGACGACTTTGCGGTGGGCTCGACCTTAACATCGACCTCTGGCAACGAGGCCTCGAACGCGGACAATTCCGCCAGTTCATCAAGATCGACGTCCAGTCCGAGATTCGGGGAGGCTGGCGGGATGATGTCCTGTGGTTGGGTTGGCGTCCCGGCCCCCGATGCGGCCGCTGCCTTGAGGGGCTGTATTTTCGTGTGGCCGAACCTGGGCTGGGATGGTTCACCGCCCTTTTCGTGGCTCTGGTCCTTGCGGATGATTTCCTTGGCGAGCGCGTGCAGCAACAGCAGTTCGCGGTAGGCCTCCAGGTCGAACACC
>JALOSN010000105.1 GCA_025458415.1 Hydrogenophaga sp. | reverse complement strand
CCGCATCTGCACCCACATCCTGGCTTACGAGGGCGATAGCCAGTGGTACTTCTACGACGGCAATTTCACCGAGTACGAAGCCGACAAGCGGCGCCGACTTGGCGAGGAAGGTGCCCGTCCCAAGCGGGCCCGCTTCAAGTCCTTGAAGTAAGCAGACGCCCCTTGCGCCGCGCCTGCGGCGCGTCACCCCCCACTGGCGGGCGATGCGTGCGGGCCGGGGAACCTGGACCCGCCGCATCCTCGATCAACTCCCCCTTGTTCGTTGCTCCATGGAAATCTCTGACGACACTGTTCTGGCCGACACCCGCCGCTGGATCGAGAGGGCGGTGATCGGCCTGAACCTGTGTCCGTTCGCGCGTTCGGTGTATGTGAAGAACCAGGTGCGCATCGTGGTCAGCCGGGCGCGGCACGTCGATGCCTTTCTCGACGACCTCGACCGTGAGCTGGAATTTCTCAGGAACACGCCGGCCGATGAGGTGGACACCACCTTGCTGGTCCATCCGAGCTTGTTTCCCGACTTCTTTGTTTTCAACGATTTTCTGGATGTGGTCGACGATGTGATGGCCGAGCATGCGCTGGACGGGGTGATCCAGGTCGCCAGCTTCCACCCGGATTTCCAGTTCGAGGGTGTGCAAGCCGACGACATCGGCAATGCCACCAACCGGGCTCCCTACCCAACCCTGCACCTGCTGCGCGAAGACAGCGTCTCTCGGGCCGTGGACAGCGAAGGGGGTGACGCGGAGGCGATCGTCGAGCGCAACATCCGCACGCTGCGGGAGCTGGGTCCCGAGGGCTGGAGGGCACTGCTCGCCAAGCCCTGAACTGGGCGGTCTTTTCGCCGTCTTTCGGGGCATTGGCCTTGTCCGGCAGCTGCAGAATCGGTGACACCACCCACACCGACCGGACCCCGCAGCCCGCCCTTCACATGGAATCGCCCAACGATCAGGCTTACGATGCCTGCCTCAGGGAAGCCCTGGCCCAGATGGGCGAGTGGGTGCCGCGTTGGCTGGTTCAGCTGAAAGACCTGCTGGTGCAGAAGGAGCTCGCAGCCAGCCATTTGCGCGAGAAGCAGGGCTGGATCGAGGCCCGTACCGCGCTGGAAGGTCACCTGAACTTCCTGTCGATCCGGATCGTCGAGACCCTCGCCGAGGCGGTCGGCAATGCCTTGCCCGAGCTGACTTCGGCGCCGCGCAAGCTCAGCGGACTGAGCTTCGACGAGCTGGAACTGATGGGCGACGACCAGGTGCAGGAAAAGGTGGAAGAGGCCCGCGTGCTGCAGGTCATCAAGATCGCGGCCGACGACGACCTGGTCGATCTGAATGCCCGCATGTGTCGGGCCAAAGGCTTTGCCCAGGTGCGCCCGGAGCTCAACCCGCTGCGCAGCGAAATTGTGGTGCGGGCCCTGATCAAGGCGGTCAACAGCGTGCATGTGGCTGTCCCGGTGCGCAACGCGTGGCTGCAGACAGGGGCCGTGTCGCTGGGCAAGGAACTGGCGGCCATGTACGTGCGGCTGGGCAAGCTCATGGACAGCTGGGGCGTACAGCCGGCCGAGTACAAGGTCCTGCTCAGTCCGGAGTCGCGTGGGGCGGGCATGGCCCCGATCGCTCAGCCCGCCACGGGCAACGAGAGTGCCACACCCAGGACGGCGCAGGGTGAACAGGCCTCCTTGCTGAACCTGGACCAGTTACACAAGTTGCTGGTGGGCAACCTGGAACAGATCGGCTCCCAGCCCTCGGCCATGGGGGCTTCGGGGTCGGGCAATGCCATGGTGCGCACCTTGGCCGCCGAGGTCGTGACCCTCATGCTCAAGAGCATTGCCGAAGACCAGCGCCTTCTGCCACCGATTCGCAGCCTGCTGCTGGACATGAAGCCGGCTCTGCTGCAGCTGGCCAGCAGCGATCCGCGATTTTTTGCCGACCGCCAGAACCCGGCGCGTCGGCTGCTGGATGCGATCACCGAGCGTTCGCTGGCATTCCGCAGCGAGTACGAGGGCGGTTACGCGACGTTCGCCGACGAGGTGCACGAGATCCAGCGCGCGCTGGAGGTGCCGGGCAACGACCTGCCGCAGCGGTTCGAGCGGCTGCTGGCGCGCTTCATCGCCTCGCAGGTGACGGCACTGGCTCCATCCCAGATTCTGGCCCGTGGCAAGGCGGTCAAGACCCTGGTTCGGGTGGAGCAGCGCAACCTGCTGGCCGAACGGGTGGCCGCCGAGTTCCAGGCCCGCAATGATTTCGAGCGCGCCCCAGGCGTCGTCAAACGCTTCGTGCTCGGGCCCTGGGCCCAGGTCGTGGCGCAGGCCCGCATCGACGCGGCCGAGTCAGATGGCGGTTCGCCCGCCGATTCGCCAGCCCTGCGGTATGCGCAGATACTCCCCGACCTGCTGTGGTCCACCTACCTCGCGGCCGCCAGCCAGAACCGGCCTCGGCTGATCCGTGTGATTCCGAACGTGCTGCGCACCTTGCGGGAGGGGCTGGACTCGATCGACTACGCGAGGACCGACGCCGAGACCTTCTTCAAGGCGCTCATGGGACTGCACGAGGCGGCCTACAAGGCGCAGCGCGTCGAGTTGTCCGAGGGAGCCACGCCGACCACGCATCGCCAGTCGGCCGCGGAAACCTGGGTGCAACCGGCCGAGGCCAAGGACTCGGGCTTCATGGACGACCTGGACATGGACACCCAGCCGGCCTTTGTCAACACGGAACCCATGGCCAGGGATCCGCGCGAGATGGACGGCACGGAGCCGCTGTTGCCGGTGGGTACCTGGGTGGATGTCGCCCAGGACGGACAGGCCTTGCGGTGCCAGCTGGACTGGGCCAGCCCCCATGGCACCATGTTCCTGTTCAGCACCGCTGAAGGCAAGCAGCTGTCCATGACCCGCCGCACGCTGGAGCGCCAGTTGCTGCAGTCCAAGGTGCGGGTCGTGGCCGACCATGGCCTGGTCGACGACGCGCTGAATGAGGTGGCCCGCCAGGCCTGGATCAACAGCGTGAAGGTCAGCGGCGTGGCCGATACCGAGCACGGGTCGCTCTGAACTGCCTCATCCTTTGCGCAGCAGCTTCTTGCGCACCAGATGCACATGGTTGCGCAGGGCGTAGAGCTCGTCCGTATGGGACAGGGGCACCACGATTTTCTCCACCTTGGCTTCGAGGCTGTCGAGCTGATCCAGCAGCGCCTGCGTGTCGGCGACACCACCCTGGGACTGGGTTTCAAACCGCTGCTCGATGTCGCGCAGCTGGCCATACCAGCGGAACACCCGGGATCGGATGCGGAAGGTGTAGATGGGCGGCACGATGCGCGAGAGCGGCAACACCAAAGCGATGATCAGGCCCATGGCCAGCCACATGCGTTCAATCAGGTTGGCCAGCCAGAATGGCAGGTAGCGCTGCAGAAAAGGCGGGCCGACACGGATCGCGCGCACCGCTTCGGGCGACACCGGTACTTCGCTGTGCTCCAGGCTGGGGTATTCGCGTGCACGGCTGAACCAGCTGCCTCCCCCGTGCAGGCCGACAGCGGTCTGGGCAAACAGCTGCAGGATGGCCGGGTGTGTTCGAGAGCTGGCCAGCAGGCTGGTGGTCGAGGCCACCAGACGCATGTCGCGGTCGGGGTTGTTGGCCGCCAGGTCGACCACCCCCTGGGGCAGCACCACCGGGGTGAGATAGCCAAAGCGCCGCGAGTAGGCCTCGCTCTGCGCGAAGTCCATCAGGCGCACGCCCGGCGTCTGCAGCAGCATCTGAACCATCAGTGACTCGGGCGCCGACGCGAATACCAGCGCGTCCAGTTCGCCGTTGAGGAAGGCGACAGTGGCCGGCGTCTGTTCGAGCTGACTCTGCTTCAATTCCGAGCCGGCCATGCGGTTGACGTCGAGCAGTGTGTTGAACAGCCGGGGTACGCCGCTGCCCGGGGTGCCCACGTTGATGTGCCAGCCCCGCAGATCGGTCAGCGGACCGACCGTCGGTTGTCCCAGGATCCGCTGCGCCGCGCCTTCGCGGTAGAACAGCCAAAGCGGCTCGACGAACAGGCTGCCCAGAGAGGTGATCGACTCCTCGTCGTCATAACCGATGTCGGCGGTGCCGCCCTGCACGAAACCGAGGTCGGCGCGTCCCTGGCGCAACAGTTGGAGGTTGTCCGAAGAACCTTCCGAGCGCAGCAGCTGGACCTCGATGCCGTATCGCGCCAGCGCCTCCGCGTAGCGTTTGCCGAACTCGTCGTAGGCGCTCTGTTCGGGACCGGTGGCCAGGACCACGCGCCGGGGTGGATTGGGGTCGAGCCACCAGTAGGTCAACCCCAGCAGGAGGACCGTCAGCAGTGCAAAGGGCCCGATCGAGGCTGCCAGGTCGCGCAGGGACAGCAGGGTGTAGCGGATGCTTTTCTTGGGCATGCCTCGACATTAGCATGCGGCTGGCGCCGGGCTGGCGGGTGGCGCGGTTTTTCCCGGCGCCAGGTCGGACGCCTTGGTAACCGGAGGTGACAGCCCGGTGTCAGGCGGTCAGCGGGAGGCGGGTTGGAGCTTGAATATGCGAACCGATTCCTGCATGACCACCGCCTGGGTCTGCAGCGAACTCGCCGCGGCAGCCAGCTGTTCGACCATGGCCGAGTTCTGCTGGGTCACCGAGTCCAGCTGGCCCACCGCCTGGTTGATCTGGGACAGTCCCACGGACTGTTCGCGGGTTGCGCTGGTGATGTCCGAGATGAGGCTGTTGACCTGCTCGACGGCCGTGACGACCTGGCCCATGGTGCGCCCGGTTCCATGCACGAGCTCGCTGCCTTGAGACACCTTGGAGGCGGAGTCGTCGATCAGCACCTTGATCTCTTTGGCGGCGGTCTGAGTGCGTTGGGCCAGGTTGCGCACTTCACCGGCCACCACGGCAAATCCACGTCCTTGCTCGCCTGCACGCGCGGCCTCGACGGCTGCATTCAGGGCCAGGATGTTGGTCTGGAACGAGATACCGTCGATCACCTGGATGATCTCGCCGATGCGGCTGGAGGACTTGTGGATCTCGTCCATGGTCTGCACCACCTTGTGCATTGCCTCGTTGCCTTCGCGCGCCACCTGGGAGGCTCGATCGGACAGATTGGCGGCTTCGCGGGCAGCGTTGGCGCTGTGCTCCACGGTGCTGGAGAGCTCTTCCATGGAGGCTGCCGTTTCCTCCAGGCTGCTGGCCTGGGATTCGGTCCGGGCCGACAGATCCTGGTTGCCGGCGGCGATCTCGCCGGACGCGACCTGCACGCCTTCCACTTCGTGCCGCACGTCGGATACCACGGCTTGCAGGTTGACGTTGAGCTGGTTCAGGGCACGGGCCAGTTCGCCGAATTC
>JALOSN010000104.1 GCA_025458415.1 Hydrogenophaga sp. | reverse complement strand
ATCTTTCTGCTGGACCAGTTCACCAAGACCCTGATCCTGGGCTACTACCAGCTCGGCGACAGCACGTATATCACCAGCTTCTTCAACATCGTTCGGGTGCACAACACCGGCGCGGCGTTCTCGTTCCTGGCATCGGCCGGTGGCTGGCAGCGCTGGTTCTTCACCGGCATCGGCATCGCGGCCTCGGTCTTCATCGTCTGGATGCTGCGCTCGCACCCGGGGCAAAAACTGTTTGCGTTTGCGCTGGCCTGCATCCTGGGTGGCGCCATCGGCAACGTGGTCGACCGCTTGCTGCACGGCTACGTGGTGGACATGCTGGACTTCCACTGGCCGTTCCTCTCGGGCATCTTCCACGGCGGCCACTTCCCGGCCTTCAACGTGGCCGACATGGGCATCAGCATCGGCGCGATGGCGCTGATCCTCGACGAGATCCTGCGGGTGCGCAGAAGCAAATAGCGCTGGCCCCGGCACACGCGGGTGCCGGGCTCATGTCCCTCGGGGTGCGGTGCTGAAACCACCTTTTTCCCCAGCCCTGTGCTAGTCTGACCGACCCGCCTGAGCACAGGCGCCAAGACAGGAGACAAACCATGCCCGGACTGCTGCCCCACGTCGACCCCGACGGTCTGCTCGAATTCTCGGTCGTCTACACCGACCGCGCGCTCAACCACATGTCCAAGCGCTTCCAGGGCGTGATGACGGACATTTCCGCCATGCTCAAGCGCGTGTACGGCGCGCACAGCGCGGTGCTGGTGCCCGGCAGCGGCACCTTTGGCATGGAATCGGTGGCGCGCCAGTTCGCCCACGGCAAACACGTCATGGTCATCCGCAACGGCTGGTTCAGCTACCGCTGGACGCAGATTTTCGACATGGGATCCATACCCGCCAGCCACACCGTGCTCAAGGCGCGCCAGACCGCAACCGGTGCCCAGGCGCCCTGGGCGCCCTGCCCGATCGAAGAGGTGAAGGCCGCGATTGAAAAAGAGAAGCCCGCGCTGGTGTTCGCGCCGCACGTGGAAACCGCCGCCGGCATGATGCTGCCCGACGGTTACCTGAGCGCCGTGGCCGACGCGGTGCACGCGGTGGGCGGCCTGTTCGTGCTGGACTGCATCGCGTCTGGCGCGATGTGGGTCGACATGCAGGCCACAGGGGTGGACATCCTGATCTCGGCGCCGCAAAAGGGCTGGAGCAGCTCACCCTGCTGCGCCATGGTGATGCTGAGCGAGCGGGCGCGCAAAGCCATCGACGCCACCCAGAGCACCACCTTCGCCATGGATTTGAAGAAGTGGCTGCAGATCATGGAAACCTACGAAGGTGGTGGCCATGCCTACCACACCACATTACCGACCGACGCGCTGGTGCGCCTGCGCGACACCATGCGCGAGACCGAGGCCTACGGATTCCAGCGGGTGCGCGACGAACAGCTGGCGCTGGGCCGCGCGGTGCGCACATTGCTCGAAGGCAACGGCTTCCCGAGCGTGGCGGCCACGGGCTTCCAGGCGCCCGGCGTGGTGGTGAGCTACACCACCGACGCCGAGATCCAGAACAGCAAGAAGTTTTTGGCCGCTGGCCTGCAGACCGCCGCCGGTGTGCCGCTGCAATGCGACGAAGGCCCTGACTTCAAGACCTTCCGCATCGGTCTGTTCGGGCTGGACAAGTGGCACGACGTGGACAGCACGCTCGCCCACTTGCAGCGTGCGCTGAACGAAGTAGCGCACAAGCCGGCGGTGGTGGCCTGAAGTTCCCCAAGAAAGACCCCTTGTGAGCGCTGCAACATGCGCTCACACAACTTCACCCGCAAGACACCGCAGCGTTACCGCCGAGCCAAGTCTGGCCTCCACCATGAGGGCGTGCTGAATCCCAGCGCATTTCCTTAATCTCCCTGGAGGTCTCATGACTCGCATTGCAAAAATTTCCGCCACCCTGGGCCTGGCTCTGCTGGCCGCTGGCGCACAGGCTCAGAGCCTGTACGGTGAGGTCGGCTACACCGGTCTGGAATACAAGGCGCCCGGCCTCAAGGCGAGCCCGGGCATGGTCCGTGGCGTGGTGGGCTACGACATCATGCCCAACGTGGCTGTGGAAGGCATGGTGGGCCTGAACGGCGGCTCGGACACGTCGTCGGGCACCACCCTCAAGCTCAGCAACATGGTCGGTGTGTTCGGCAAGGTGCAGGCACCGCTGACCGATGCGCTGAAGGTGTACGGTCGCCTGGGTGTGGCGCGCACCAGCCTCAAGGCCAATGGCATGTCAGACCACGAAACCGGCCTGGCCTACGGCGCCGGTGTCACCTACGACCTGAGCCAGACCACCTACCTGAACGCCGACTACACCTCCTATTACGACCGCGATAGCAAGAAGCTGGACGGCTTCACCGTGGGCGTGGGTTTCCGTTTCTGAAACCCATGACCTGATGCAAAAGGCCACCCGAGGGTAGCCTTTTGCATGGCTCCGTTCCGGCTATGGGCCTTCAGGGCAGCAAGATCGTGCACCCCGTGGTGGACCGGCTCTCCAGGCTGCGGTGCGCCTCCCGCACATCGGCCAGAGCAAAACGCTGGTCGATACGGATCTTCACCTGCCCGCTGGCCACCACCGCGAACAGATCGTCGGCCATGGACTGGGTGCGCTCGCGGCTGGTGATGTGACTGAACAGCGTTTGCCGCGTCACATAGATCGAGCCCTTGGGGCCCAGAATGCCCGGCGCAAAAGGCGCCACCGGACCGCTGGCATTGCCAAAGCTCACCATCAGGCCAAAGGGGCGCAGACAGTCGAGCGATTTGTCGAAGGTGTCTTTGCCCACCGAGTCGTAGACCACCTTCACGCCCTGACCACCGGTGATCTCTTTCACCCGCGCGGCAAAGTCTTCGGTGCGGTAATTGATGGTGAACTCGGCGCCGAGCTCGCGGGCCAGGGCGCACTTCTCGTCTGAACCCGCCGTGCCGATGAGCCGCAGGCCCAGCGCCTTGGCCCACTGGCAGGCGATCAGGCCCACGCCACCCGCCGCCGCATGGAACAACACAAAGTCGCCCGGCTCCAGCCCTTCGACCGGCTTGCAGCGCTTGAGCAGGTACTGCGCGGTCAAGCCCTTGAGCATCATGGCCGCGCCGGTCTCGAAGCTGATCGCGTCGGGCAAGTGGCAGACGTTCATGGCCGGCATCACGCGCACATCGCAGTAGCTGCCGGGCGGGTTGGCGGCGTAGGCCGCGCGGTCGCCCGGCTGGAGGTGCGTCACCCCCTCACCCACGGCTTCGATCACGCCCGCGCCCTCCATGCCCAGCGCCAGCGGCAAGGCGTTCGGGTAAAGGCCTGTGCGCTGGTACACGTCGATGAAATTCAGGCCGATGGCGTGGTGGCGGATGCGCACCTGGCCGGGTCCGGGAGCACCCACCTCGACGGTGTCGATCACCATCTGCTCGGGGCCACCGTGGGCGTGGATGCGCACGGCGCGGCTTCTGTTCTGGGTCATGCATGTCTCCTGAAGGGGTGGGTGCCCGAATGCTGCCACGAAATCGCCCTCTCCAATGGCCCTGTCGCCTGCGCGCCTTCGCGTCAGCCCCGTGCCAGCGCCGAGCATGGCCCAGTGGGTACAGTCCCTGCATGTCTGCCACCGCCCGCCTCACGCCGTCGACCATCGCCCTGCTGCTGATCCCGCCCCTCATGTGGGCAGGCAACGCGGTGGTGGGCCGGATGATGCAAGGCGCCATTCCGCCCATCACCTTCAACCTGCTGCGCTGGGTGATCGCAGGCGCCCTGCTGCTGCCGCTGGCGGCGTGGGTGCTGCGCCCGGGCAGCGGGCTGTGGCCCCAGTGGCGCCGCTTTGCGTTGCTGGGCCTGCTGGGCGTGGGGCTGTACAACTCGCTGCAGTACATGGCGCTGAAAACGTCCACACCCATCAACGTCACCCTGGTCGCGTCCAGCATCCCGATCTGGATGCTCTTGCTGGGCCGGGTGTTGTACGGCGTACCGATCGCGCGGCGCTCGGCCATCGGCGCGGTGCTGTCGCTGGCCGGTGTGGCGGTGGTGCTCTCGCGCGGCGATTGGGCCCAGCTCGGCGCCCTGCGCCTGGTGCCGGGCGACGCCTGGATGTTGCTGGCCGCCCTCACCTGGGCCTGGTACAGCTGGCTGCTGGTGCGTCCGCCCGAGGGCGGCTACCCGCCCAGCATCAAGGGCGACTGGGCTGCGTTTTTGCTGGCACAGATCGCTTTTGGCCTTGGCTGGTCGGGCCTGCTGACAGCGGGTGAATGGCTGGCACTGCCGCCCGCGCCCGGCGGGCAACTGCAGTGGGGCTGGCCACTGGCGCTCGCGCTGGCCTATGTGGCCATCGGTCCGTCGCTGCTGGCGTACCGCAGCTGGGGCATCGGCGTGGCACGGGTCGGGCCCACCGTGGCCGGTTTTTTCAACAACCTCACGCCGTTGTTTGCCGCGCTGATGTCGGCCACGCTGCTGGGCGAGATGCCGCAGCTGCACCACGCTGCGGGATTCGTGCTGATCGTGGGCGGGATTCTGGTGAGCAGCGCGCGGCGCTGATCAGTACGTACCGGGGAACGCCCCGCCATCGGGCAGGATGTTCTGGCCGTTGAGGTAACCCGCCTGCACGCTGCAGAGAAAGGCGCAGATGGCGCCGAACTCGGCCGGTGTGCCGAAGCGTTTGGCCGGGATCTGGGCCATCTGCGAGGCCCGTACTTCGTCCAGGCTCTTGCCGGTCTTGCTGGCCGCACCGGCCAGCGTGCCCTTCAGGCGGTCAGTATCGAACTTGCCGGGCAGCAAGTTGTTGAGGGTCACGCCCTGCGCCGCAATGCCGCTGCGCGCCACACCGGCCACAAAACCGGTGAGACCACTGCGTGCGCCGTTGCTCAGGCCCAGGATGTCGATGGGCGCCTTCACCGCGCTGCTGGTGATGTTGACGATGCGGCCAAAGCCGCGCGCGGCCATACCGTCGACCGTGGCCTTGATGAGTTCGATGGGTGTCAGCATGTTGGCGTCCACCGCCTTGATCCAGGCGTCGCGGTCCCAGCTGCGAAAGTCGCCGGGCGGCGGACCGCCCGCGTTGGTGACCACGATGTCGAAGGCCGTGCCGGGGCCGCCTGCTGCGGCGAACGCGGCGGCACGGCCCTCGTTTGTGGTGATGTCGGCCGCCACGGCGATCACCTGCACGCCCGGCGCAGCGGTGCGCAAGGCGGCGGCCGATGCTTCCAGCACCTCAGCGCCGCGCGCCACCATCACCACGTTCACGCCCTCACCCGCCAGCGCCTGCGCACAACCCAGGCCGAGACCCTTGCTCGCGCCGCACACCAGCGCCCATTTGCCTTGAATGCCGAAATCCATGTGAAAC
>JALOSN010000004.1 GCA_025458415.1 Hydrogenophaga sp. | reverse complement strand
GACCACGTCGGCACTGGGCATCACTTCGTCCATGCGCCAGCCGTTCGTGGCCCCCACATCCATGTACTCGATGAAGCGCAGCACGATGCCGCTGCCCTTGAAGTGGCGCGCCATCGGGACGATCTCGTGCTCATTGGTGCCGCGTTTGACCACCATGTTGACCTTGATCGGGCCCAGTCCGGCGTCACGGGCAGCCGCAATGCCCTCCAGCACATCGGCGACCGGAAAGTCGACATCGTTCATGCGCCGGAACACCGTGTCGTCCAGGCCGTCCAGACTCACTGTCACCCGGTGCAGGCCCGCAGCCTTCAGCGCTCGTGCCTTTCGGGTCAGCAGGGAACCGTTGGTGGTGAGTGTCAGGTCCAGAGGCAGGCCATCGACCGTACGTAACGCGGCCAGCTGCTCGATCAGGATCTCGATGTTCTTGCGCAGCAGCGGCTCGCCGCCGGTCAGGCGCAGCTTGCGCACGCCATGGCTCGCAAAAAGCCTGGCCAGCCGGGTGATCTCTTCAAAAGTCAGCAGGGCGCTGTGCGGAAGATAGGGATAGTCCTTGTCAAAGACATCCTTGGGCATGCAATAACTGCAGCGGAAGTTGCAGCGGTCGGTGACACTGATGCGCAGATCGCGCAATGGTCGCCCCAAGGCATCACCGAGCAGACCGGTGGCCGGGATCGGCTGGGTCGGTACCCGAGCGGGCTGCGATGCGATGCGCTGGTCGACCAGGGGTATGACGCGTTCGGACATCCCCGCATTATGGTCGAGTGCGTGTCTGACGACGCCGATCAGGCCCACTGGAATTGCGGGTTCGCCCGAGGAACACCGCCAGTCTCAAGGCTGACCCACGCGGGCATAAAGGGCGACGTTGTCCCGCAACCATCTGGACGACAGTGTGCTTTCCTGCTGCGATGGATGAAAGTCGTGCCGGAAATACGCTCTCCAGGGCTTCCAGCTGCAGCGCAAAAGTCCATCTCGCCCCAGCAGGTGGCGCCACGCACTGCTCCAGGTGGACCACTTCCAGAGCGTGCCGTCACGCCGGAGGTTGTCCATGGTCTGGCGCAGCGTGTCGGTCAGGAAGATCACCGTGACGCGGCGCATCCACCGGACACGCCATGCGTGACTTCCACCCAAGGCACAGTAGAGGTCGAAAGCCGTGCATTTGTGCTCAGCTTCCTCAGCGCTGTGCCACAGCCACAGCGACTTGAGCCGCGACTCTGCGCCTTCCAGAACCTGCGGATGGGACAGCAGCCATTCGGCAAACAGGGCGGTGAAGTGTTCGTTGGCCGCCGTGACACCCAGGCCATGCCTTGGATCGGATCCGACGAGCAGTTCAAGGCGCGCTTTCGCGCGCGGCTCCCAGTGATTGACAAGTCCATGCTTTTCAATCTGCGCGTTGAACAGCGCGTGAACGCGTCGATGGGTGGCTTCCTGACCGATGAATCCTTGCACCTCGCGCCTGAATCTCTCCTGCTGATCCTCGGCCAGCATCTTCAGGCCGTTGCGAACCGAATCGATGAAGAATTGCTCGCCCAGCGGGAAGCTCATGGACAGGGCGTTGAACCACGCAGTCAGGAAAGCGTCCCCACCGCACCAGTGTTTCTGGACGGGTTCTTCGAGATCGATGAGGAGGCGGCGGACAACCAGTTCGGTCATGGAGCGAGCATTCAGGATTGTTTGCGTTGGTACAAGTCCGTACCAATCTCATCATGCGTCGAGGGAAGGCGGGTGTCAAGCGGTCTTGGCCCAGGCCCTAAGATCTCCCCATGGAAACTGTTGCGCACGCCTCATCGATCACGGATACGCCCACCCACCGCAGCCGGCTGTTGTCGGCCCTCGCGCAGGCGTTGGCCGAGCGGGTGCGCCTCGCGGGTGTGTCACGCCGGACTTTCTATGAACACTTCGAGGGCAAGCAGGCCTGTTTCGAGGCTCTGTATCGCGCGGCCAGCGCCTCTGCCCTGAGAACCCTGCAAGACGCCATCGATCCGGCACAGCCCTGGCACACACAGCTGCAAAGGGCCCTGGGAAGTTACCTGGGTCATCTGGCCGCAGGTCCGGATCTGCTGCGAAGCCTTTTTGTCGATATCCATCACCTGGGCGATGACGGCGCTGCACTCAGGCGAGAGACCATGACACGGCTGGCCGACTTCTTGCGCGAGACCATCAACCGTTCCGAGGCGCCAGCGGATCCGGCTTTCAGGCCCTTGACCCCTGAGTTGTCCATCGCGGCCGTGGGTGCCATCAATGAGCTCGTCCTGACAGCGATCGAACGCGGTGAGGCCGCCCAGCTGGCGTCTCTCACACCCGTGGCCGTGAGTATCGTGCGCGCGTTGGCCGATGGAGCGCGAAACGCCCACGCCTGACGAAAACAGAGGGCCCGCTGTTGCGGGCCCTCGGGGTCGGATCCACGTCGCCGGATTTCAGGCCATGGGCAACAGTGGCACGATCAGCAGGGCCACGATGTTGATGATCTTGATCAGCGGATTGACCGCCGGGCCGGCCGTGTCCTTGTAGGGATCACCCACGGTGTCACCGGTGACGGCGGCCTTGTGGGCATCACTGCCTTTGCCACCATGGTGGCCGTCCTCGATGTACTTCTTGGCGTTATCCCAGGCACCGCCGCCGGTGCACATGGAAATGGCCACGAACAGGCCGGTGACAATCGTTCCCATGAGCAGGCCGCCCAGAGCCTTCGGGCCCAGGAAGACGCCCACCAGAATCGGTACGACCACGGGCAGCAGGCTGGGAATCATCATTTCCTTGATGGCCGCCGAGGTCAGCATGTCGACCGCCTTGCCATACTCGGGCTTGGCCGTCCCCTCCATGATGCCCTTGATGTCACGGAACTGACGGCGCACTTCTTCCACCACAGAGCCGGCGGCCCGCCCGACCGCTTCCATGGCCATGGCACCGAACAGGTAAGGAATCAGGCCACCGATGAACAGCCCGATGATGACCATCGGGTCGCTGAGGTCAAACCTGACCTGGTGACCCGTCACTTCGAGTTTGTGGGTGTAGTCGGCGAACAGGACCAACGCGGCCAGGCCCGCAGACCCGATGGCATAGCCCTTCGTCACGGCCTTGGTGGTGTTGCCCACCGCATCCAGCGGGTCGGTCACGTCGCGCACGCTGCTGGGCAATTCGGCCATTTCGGCAATCCCGCCGGCGTTGTCGGTGATCGGGCCATAGGCGTCGAGTGCCACCACAATGCCGGCCATCGAAAGCATGGCCGTGGCGGCCACGGCCACGCCATACAGTCCGGCCAAGGAGTACGAGGCAATGATGGCCGCGCAGACAAACAGCACCGGCCAGGCCGTGGATTTCATGCTCACGCCAATGCCGGCGATGATGTTGGTCGCGTGGCCGGTGGTTGAGGCCTGGGCCACGTGCTTGACTGGCTTGTAGTCGGTACCGGTGTAGTACTCGGTGATCCAGACCATCGCCGCGGTCAGAGCCAGTCCCACGAGACCGGCAGCCCACAGGCGCATTTGCGAGCCGGTGGCGGTGATTGAGTTGTCGGGCATCATCCAGACCGTCACCCCGTAGAACGCAATCGCCGAGAGCACGCCTGCCACGATCAGGCCTTTGTAGAGAGCAGGCATCACGTTCTTCATGCCCGGGCTGGCCTTGACGAAGAAGCACCCGATGATGGAGGCGATGATGGAAACTCCACCCAGGACCAGCGGATACAGAACGGCCTGCATGGGGGCGGCCGCCACAAGGAGGGCGCCCAGCACCATGGTGGCGATCAGAGTCACCGCGTAGGTTTCGAACAGGTCGGCGGCCATCCCGGCGCAGTCCCCCACGTTGTCGCCCACGTTGTCGGCGATCACCGCCGGGTTGCGCGGGTCGTCCTCAGGAATCCCGGCCTCCACCTTGCCGACCAGATCGGCGCCCACGTCGGCGCCCTTGGTGAAGATGCCACCACCCAGTCGCGCAAAAATCGAGATCAGCGAGGAGCCGAAGGCAAAGCCGATCAGCGGGTTCAGCAGCTTGGCCAGATTCTTGTCGGGCGTCAGATTTCCGTTCCCCACCAGGAACCAGAAGAACCCCGCCACGCCCAGCAGGCCGAGCCCGACGACCAGCATGCCCGTGATGGCACCGCCCCGGAAGGCGACCTGCAGTGCAGGGCCAATGCCCTGGGTGGCTGCCTGTGCGGTACGTACGTTGGCCCGCACGGAGATGTTCATGCCAATGAAGCCACAGGCCCCTGAGAGAACGGCGCCCAGAACGAAACCGACGGCCGTCGTTGTATCAAGGAAGACGGCGATGAGAATCGTCAGGACCACACCGACGATGGCGATGGTGCGGTACTGGCGGGCGAGGTAGGCGGCGGCACCGGCCTGGATGGCCCCCGCAATCTCCTGCATGCGGGCGTTGCCCGTGTCCTGCTTCAGGATCCAACTGCGTGACCAGAAGCCGTAGACCACGGCGATCAAACCACACACCAGCGCGAATACCAGCGCAGATTGTCCAACCATATGCTTCTCCTGCTCGTTGCATGTTCGACTTGGAGGGGGCACCGCTTTGAGGATCACCCCCGCTGCGTTGCTTCCTCGCGTCCGACGCGGCGCACACGGCGCAGGACAGGGCGATTGGCCA
Source organism: Hydrogenophaga sp. (assembly GCA_025458415.1). Taxonomy (GTDB): domain Bacteria; phylum Pseudomonadota; class Gammaproteobacteria; order Burkholderiales; family Burkholderiaceae_C; genus Hydrogenophaga. The sequence goes on along the minus strand of JALOSN010000004.1, from coordinate 19,528 downwards.
ACAGCGGCAATGTAGCGGCAAACGCAGCGCGTGTGGCATGACCTGGATCAGGAAGTAAGCCAGGAATCAGTAAAATCAGGGTTAATCCTGACCGTGAATGATCCTGCTACGCGGCGGCCTGTCCGGTTGGTGACAAGGTATGCCGATTGTTCATCGCGCCCCATTTCTCAACTCACAGCACTCCCATGTCCCTCGACAACGTCACCCCTGGCAGCAAGGTCCCCGAAGCGTTCAACGTCATCATCGAGATCCCTATGAACGGTGATCCGATCAAGTACGAAGTGGACAAGGAAACCGGTGCGATCTTCGTCGACCGCTTCATGAACACGGCCATGCATTACCCCACCAACTATGGCTAGGTGGTGACCCCGGTGCCGCTCATGCCCGGCGTGGTGGTGCCCTGCCGTGCGATCGGTATCCTGAAGATGACCGACGAGGCCGGTGAAGACGGCAAGGTACTGGCTGTGCCCACGAACAAGCTGCTGTCACTCTACAGCCGTTGGAACAGGCCTGAAGACCTCAACCCGATGCGCCTGAAGGCCATCGAGCACTTCTTCGAACACTACAAAGATCTGGAAGAAGGCAAATGGGTGAAGGTGTCGGGTTGGGAAGGCCCGGAGGCTGCCCACAAGGAAATCCTGGACGGCATCGCCGCCTACGAAAAGGCGCAGTCAGCCTGATGATGGTGTCGGCCTGCAACGGGCCGGCTTCTCGCAGGCGACCCATGCGCCTGTCGCCAGGGCAAATGCCGCCCGTCGCCACGGTACTCGATCTTGCCGCGCACGCGGGCCCTGGGATGCATGTCGATCAGCTCGTCGTAGCTGGCATCCCCGATCAACGTGGCCGAGCCCGTGATTTCGAGTGCTTTGCGCGCAATCACGGTGCCGATCACCTTGCCTTCAATGAACACATAGTCGGCCTCCATGCGCGTGTTTTCGATCACACCGCTGGCCCAAGCCGGTCCGCTGGAACGAGACGGGTGGAGGCAGGGTTCTGGCTCATGGTTCAAGGCTCCTTGCTGTGCAACCAGTTTTCGGGTTTGAGAGAGGGGGCAATGGTGTCGGCAGGTGCGTCTGCCGGCAGTGTTTGGGGCTTGGGCGGGTCAGGGGTGGCCTCCGGGGACAACTGGCGTGTCGATCGCAACTCGATTGCACCGAGGTCCGTTGTCGGCAGTGCGCTGTAGGTTGACTCGGGAATCAGCGACAGACCAGGCCAGGCAGACCGGTCCTCGCCGGCATGAGCCGAAGCGGGCCTGGCCTGAGACGCTCCGCTTTCCCCCATGGGTAGGGTGGCTTGCTCCGGATCCCGTGTGCCGGGCGGGTGGCGCAGCAGCCAGCCGGCGAGCAACAAGAGCGCCACCACGCCCAACATGTGGAGGAAGTAGCGACCGACGAACCAGAGCAGCCAGCGCCAGGCCAGGCGTCGCTTGGCGATGCGCCGGTCCCGTTGCCAGCTGGCAGCCAGCGCGGCGCGCCTGACCTGCTCGGGGTCCGGAACGGGGCGAGGAGTCAGTGGCGGATGCGGGCGTTCGGAACGTCGCCACGGCATGATGGCCTGTCAGGCTGCGGTTTGCTTGGCCGGAGCCACGCGCTCCAGCGTGGCATTGAGGTCAGCACCATTGACCTGGATGCGGCCATAGCGCACCAGCCCATGCACACTGGCGGTGTCGTGCAAGGCAACTTCTCCCTGGCCGGAGTCGAGTATGCCGTCGGTGTGCCCCATGACGGAAATCTTGTGGGCCGTGATGTCACCTTTGACGCGACCGGTTTCCGTCACGACGACGGACACCTGCACGCCACTGGCTTGAGCCAGATTGCCGTCGACCTGCCCCGCCACACTGAACGGGCCGCGCAAGACCGCGTTGCCGACAAAATGCATGCCTTCTGCCAGCATGCTGCGCGCGTGGGTCGCCTCGGTCGCATCGACGGTCTGGCTTGCCGAAACCGCCGTGTCCAGCTTGGGCAGGTTCTGGACCTGCGCGGGCGGCATGGCATTGCCCACGGGAACCTCGATGGACTGGGGCATGGCCTGGCCGTTCTCAAGGATCGGGTCCTGGAAGCTGCCGTGCTGCTCGTGTCCCTCGTCGGGCAACTGTTCATTCATCTCGTTGGCTCCTTGATCCGTGTGGTTCGGTCTGTCCGGGCGGTAGTGCCTTCGCGCTTTCAAGTCGGTCTCCCCTTGGCTGGTGATGGTCGGCCAGCCTGCAGTTGCTGCAAGACGGGGAGGTTGTCTCCACGCTTGAGTGTCTTGAACGGACCCTGCAGGTCGGCTCCATCGTACAGCTGAAGGCGGCGCGCCATCAATGTGCCGGTAGAGACGCCGGTATGGGAAACGTATGCCATGCCTTGGCACTCCAGCACGCTGTCTTCGGCACGTCCTCCGGCGGCGCCCAGACGACCAAACAGGTACAGGTCTCCGGTCACGCTGATGCGGCCGCGGACCACGCCGCCCGACCACACCACAAGGCACCCCTCCACCTGGAGGTCGCCGTCGAGCTCACCTTGCACCAGCAGACCACCTTCAAAGCGCAGCTGTCCTCTGAGCAGGCAGCCGCTGGCCACCCGGTTGACCAGCTGCATGGCCACGGGGTCGAGGGTCAGGGTGTCCTTGCTGGATTTCAGGGTCACGGACGTGCCATCCAGAGAACGCCAGACGAGAGGCTCAGGGTCAATCCCAGCACGGCCAGCCAAAGCGCGTGCCGTTCGAGCCACAGGCGCAGTCTGCCGGGGCGGGGGCGGGGACGACCCGGCACGTCACCGGCATGAGACATGACCCACCAGTCGTGCCAGCTGTCGCTCAGGCGGTGTGTACCGGCCTTCATGTCGACCTCCATGCCCTGAGCCGCCATCTCTTCGGCCTTCAGTCGCCGTCCCATGAGGACGGAAAAGGGGGCTCCCACAATGGTGTGTGTGAAGAAGGCGTCGGTCTCATCCATGATCCGCAAGTGTAACGAAGCGCTAAGCAGGTGGACGGACGCCGATACACGGTGCATGAGAATCCGTAAGGGCGCCCGGTTTGCCAGTTCCTCAGGTCGATCGTCTGCGCGGATCTCTCTGGTTCAGATGTTCGAGGTAGGCGTCCACGCCACGCCGCTCCCGAATCAGAAACCGGTCGACCGCATCGGCGAATGCAGGATGCGCCAGCCAGTGTGCGCTGTGGGTCCGGACGGGCATCAGGGCACGCGCCATCTTGTGCTCGCCCTGTGCACCGCCCTCGAATCGCCGGTAACCGTGTTCGATGCACCATTGCAATGGCTGGTAGTAGCAGGCTTCAAAGTGCAGGCAATCGACCCGCTCAACGGCTCCCCAATAGCGACCGTAGGCGATCCGGCGGCTCGGGTCGAGCGCGATCAGGCTGCTGGCAATCGGTCGGTTTTCCCGTTCGGCCACGAACATCAGCCAGTGATTCGTGAGGGTACGGGCCACGCGGTCGAAAAAGTCCGGTGTCAGGTAGGGTGGGTTGCCGTGTTCGAAGTATGTGCGTTCATAGCATGCCCAGAAAAAGGCCCAGTCCTGCGGCTGGATCTCGGCTCCTCTGGCCCACCGGAATCGGACGCCGGCTTCCGCCACCTTTCGCCGTTCCTGGCGGATCTTCTTGCGCTTGTCCTGCTGCAGACCCGACAGAAAGTGGTCAAAGTCCCGCAACTGCGTGGTGGGCTGTTCATCCGTGCCCCCCTGTGTCCAGTGAAACTGCACCGTCTCTCGCGTCAGCCAGCCCCGACGGGTGGTGGCTTCGAGGTCGTCCTCCCGGGCGAAGAGCAGGTGAAGCGAGGAGAGCTTCCAGGTCTGCGCAAGCTGTTCGAGCGCCCCGACCAGTGCCTCGCGCGCCGGTGGTGAGCTGGTCAGCAGGCGAGCGCCCGGCACGGGTGTGAACGGCACGGCCACCAGGCCCTTGGGGTAATAGTCGAGGCCGTGCTGCTCGTGTGCCTGTGCCCAGGCCCAGTCGAACACGTACTCACCGTAAGAGTGACTCTTGAGATACAGGGGGCAGGCTGCCACGAGGTCAGGGCCGAGCCATACCGTGACGAAGCGGGGCTTCCAGCCGGTACTTTCCGTGGCGGCGCCGCTTTCGTGCAGTGCCAGCAGGTAGGCGTGTCGCATGAACGGGCTGGGGTCGGTGTTCTGATCGACCAACCGGTTCCAGGCCTGTGCATCGATCTCGGACGGCGATCCCGCTACCCGAATGACATAATCGTTTTCCATGACCATCAAGATCTGTGTGGCCCAGTTCAATTTTGTGGTGGGCGACATGACGGGCAATGCCAGGCGCATCGTGGAAGCGGCTGAGGCCGCCCATGCACAGGGTGCCCAATTGCTGCTGACACCCGAGCTGGCCCTGTGCGGATACGCGGCGGAAGACCTCCTGCTGCGCCCCGCTTTTGTCGACGCTTGTGATGATGCCCTGAAACTCGTGCAAACCGGGACGGCACACCTCAAAGGCCTGCACCTTGTGGTGGGACACCCTGCGCGCAGGCACGGACCGGGTGGCGGCATGCCTCGCGACCGCAGTGTGCAGTCAGCTTCGCTTTTCAATGCGGCCAGCGTGATTTCCGGCGGTCTCGTGCTGCACACCTATGCCAAACGCGAGCTGCCCAATTACCAGGTCTTCGATGAGCGCCGGTACTTTGTCCCTGGAGAGGGACACTGTGTGTTCGATCTCACCGGGTCCGATGGTGATTTGCTCCGTGTGGGTCTGCTGATCTGCGAGGATGCGTGGTTTGATGCACCGGCCGCCGATGCGAGGACAGCGGGTGCAGATGTGCTGGTGGTGGTGAACGCATCTCCCTTTCACGCGGGCAAGGGTCAGGAAAGGGAAGGCCACATGCGTACCCGGGTGCTGGCCACGGGCCTGCCACTTGTCTATGCCCACCTCGTGGGCGGCCAGGACGAGATTGTTTTCGAAGGGCGCTCTTTCGTGCTGAATGCCAGGGGCGACCTGGTCGGCCGCGCCATCAGTTTCGAGGAAACTTTGTTCCCGGTCGCCATGACCCGATCGAAGGCGGGTGTCTGGGACATCAAGGCACCCATGGACCGCCCGCACAGCCCCGAGGCTGACCTGTGGCATGCGCTGGTCCTGGGGGTGCGCGACTACCTTGGCAAGAACGGCTTTCCGGGCGCCATCATCGGACTGTCGGGGGGTATCGATTCCGCCCTGGTGCTGGCGATCGCGGTGGACGCCCTCGGAAAGGACCGTGTGCGCACGGTCATGATGCCATCCCCCTACACCGCCGACATTTCCTGGATCGATGCCCGCGACATGGCCAATCGCCTCGGTGTGCGCCATGACGAGGTGGCGATCGCTCCGGAGTTCGAGGCTTTCAAGTCTTCTCTGGCTCCACTGTTTGAAGGCCGCGAGGAAGATACAACCGAAGAGAACATCCAGGCCCGCATCCGCGGCACCATGCTGATGGCGCTGTCCAACAAGTTCGGCTCCATTGTGCTGACCACCGGCAACAAGAGCGAGATGGCCACCGGCTACTGCACCTTGTACGGCGACATGGCCGGTGGTTTTGCGGTCATCAAGGACGTGGTCAAGACCATGGTGTTCCGCCTGGCCCGCTGGCGCAACGCGCACGACCCTTATGGTACGGGCGCCAACCCCATACCCGAGCGCATCATCACCAGACCACCCAGCGCCGAGCTTCGGCCCGACCAGACCGATCAGGACAGCCTGCCACCCTACGACACACTCGATGCCATCATTGAGCGCTACATGGAAAATGATCGTAGCCCGGCCGATATCGTGGCCGAGGGCTTTGACCAGGCCGATGTCGACAAGGTGGTCCGCCTGATTCGCGTCAACGAGTACAAGCGCCGCCAGGCGCCGGTGGGTATCCGGGTGACGCACCGCAGTTTCGGCAAGGACTGGCGCTACCCGATCACCAGCCGTTACCGGGCGTGAACTTGGGTGGGGTCAGCTGGCGACCTGCAATCGCCACATGGGCTTCATCTCCCCCACCTCCAGGCCAGCTGCATTGCGCATCGGGGCCGGCAGGAGGGTGGCCAGTACCGACCGGGATGTCGGGTCTGTCCAGTCCAGCTGTTCCAGAGCGGCCACCAGGGCCACCATCAGCGGGACCAGTTGCCCGTCGCTGCATTTGGCCGCGACTCCCACTCCACGACTGAAGCTGCCCATGGCCTGCACGCCATCGGCGCCCACTTTGCTGAACCAGTCCCCTCGTCCGGCTTGCATCAGGATCAGGTCGTTGCGACCCTCGCCACTGACCAGTTCAGGATGCTGGCTCATGGCCCTGGCAATCCGGTGCGGTGCGGTGCCGTAGACCGGGTCGACCTCTTCCTGGCTCAGGCGGGCAAAGGCGAACGCCAGGGAGCGCAGGGGAACCGCATAGTTGGGCGCGCTGCAACCGTCAACGCCCATCACCAAATGCTGGCGTGCCAGGCCGCAGAAGTGGCTGACGCTGGCGGCGACCTCCTGCTGGACCGGGGAGTCGGGTTGCAGATAGCTGTTAAAGGGTTGTCTGAGCTCGTGGGCCAGCATGAGCATCCCGCTGTGCTTGCCCGAACAGTTGTGCTGCAGGCGTGAGTACCGACCCTGTGCCGGCGGGGGCTGTCCTGTGGCTGCGTAGAAGTAGGGCACATGGACGCCACAGGCCAGTGCAGACTCGTCCGCCCCTATGCGCGCCAGCAGGCTGCGCGCTCGCTCGGTGTGCCGGGGCTCGCCGCTGTGGCTGGCGCACAGCAGGGCGATGTCGGCGTCCTCCAGTTGGAGCCGGTCGGCCGATCGATGCACCAGCGGAACAGCCTGCAAGGGCTTGAGGGCCGAGCGGGTGAACACCGGTGTGTGTACGTCGCCGGCCCATGCCAGCAGCCTGCCATCTGCAGAGACCACCGCGATGGAGCCGTGGTGCACGTTCTCGGGATGACCTGCGCGCAGCGTCACCGTCATGGGGGTATGACCGGGGATGGGTGTTTTCATGAGGGAGGCAGTCGCGTTGGGTCAGGAAATGGAAGGAACGTCCACGGCGGCGAAGGGGCTTGGGCATAATCCCTGCACCCATTCCCGCCCGCCGACCGAGGAGAATACCCCCATGAAGCAGATCACCGCCGTCATCAAGCCGTTCAAACTCGAAGAAGTGCGGGAGGCCCTTGCCGAGCAGGGCGTCACTGGTCTGACCGTCACCGAGGTGAAAGGCTTTGGCCGGCAGAAGGGACATACCGAGCTGTATCGGGGTGCTGAGTACGTGGTCGATTTCCTTCCCAAGGTCAAGCTGGAGGTGGTAGTCCGCAGCGAAGACGTGGACCGCTGTGTTGACGCCATCGTGCGAGCCGCTCGGACCGGCAAGATTGGAGACGGCAAGATTTTCGTCACATCCGTGGAACGGGTGGTGCGCATTCGCACCGGTGAAGAAGACGAGACGGCGGTCTGAACCGACCCTGCTGCGTAGTCCTCAGACGCCATCCAGCCGGTTGGCGGCGGTGACACCACCGGCCTGAACCAAGGTCGGCAGCAACCGGCCGGCCTCATCGTCGCTGACGATGAGGTCCATCTGCCATGACCCCATGAACTGCTTGTCGACGCTCTGTCCGAGGAACTTGATCAGTCCATCGTAATACCCGTTCACGTTGAGCAGGCCCACCGGCTTGTCGTGGTAGCCCAGCTGCCGCCACGTCCACACCTCAAAAAACTCTTCAAAGGTTCCGATACCTCCTGGCAAGGCCAGAAAGGCGTTGGCACGCTCGGCCATTTCCCGCTTGCGTTCATGCATGGTCTCGACGATCAGCAGCTCCGTGCAGTCGTGGTTGGCCCATTCCCGGTCGACCAAAGCTTGTGGAATCACGCCCACCACCCTCCCGCCCGCTTGGAGCGTGGCAGCGGCCACCGTGCCCATCAGGCCATTGCGTCCGCCGCCATAGACCAGCTGGCCACCGTGGCGTCCGATCCAGGTCCCCACTTGCTGGGCGGCATCGATGAAGGAGGGGTCGCTGCCTGGCCGGGAGCCACAGTAGACACACAAGGAAAAACTCGGCGCGGGGTTCATGGGAGGTCCGTTCACATCCACCAGCGCCGTTTCCCTGGTGGAAGCGGCGGTTTGAAATGCACCAGTCGGGTCCCCGCCATGGCGTCGTGCAGAAACTGCCGCTGGGGATGGAACCGAGCCAGGATGGCCCATATCAGCACCCAGCCCACGAACAGCACCGAGACCTCGGCGCCCGAAAGGCTGAAAGCTCCCCCGGCAGCCAGCGGAGGCAGCACCCAGATCCACGAAAGCAGGTAGCGCAGCAGGGCACGCGACTGGGTCAACGTCTGTCCATTCCGGTCTACCACCCGGATATGCCAGGTCTTCATGGCCAGTGTCTGACCCTTGGACCACAACCAGACAAAGTAGATGCCGAACACGGTGAACAGGAAGGCCTGCTGCAGGTGGCGGTTGTCCAGAGCGTGGCGGGTCTGGGTGAGGGTGGAGAACAGGTAGCCGGCAATGAACACCACGCCGAACAGCAGCATGCCCTCATACAGCCAGCAGGCCATGCGCCGCGGCAGCGGTGGGGCCATCAGGCTCAGGGCAGGGGTTGGGCCGGGCACGTCTGGAGCGGCTGGCGCGGGCTTGACTGGGGTTCGCTTCATGAAGAGGCCGGGGATATGCGACGGGCTCCCGTGGGGCTCGTGCAAGGCTTTGAACAGGGTCGGGATTGTCGCATTGCCGCCAATGCAGGGGGTTTTTGTGGGCTGTCACGCCGCTGGCTGGCGTTTTGGCATGTTGCAGTGCGATAATATGCAATTGCATTTCAAACAAGGCAAACGGGTCAAGGTCCGGCGGGGTATGTGTCCGCCCATGGCCTCTGGCCTCAAGTCCCGACACCGCTTCACAAGAGCTGGCACAGGGGCACCCAAGGTTTTTCGTCAGAGAAATTCTCGAAAGGTTCATCATGGAAATCAGCAAGGCCGAGATGGCCTCTGCCGCCGCTGCCGGCCACAATCCTCCCGAGCTCCGCGGAGCCGAAATCCTCGTCAAGGCCCTGCAGGCCGAAGGTGTCCAGTACGTCTGGGGTTACCCCGGCGGCGCCGTCCTGCACATCTACGACGCGTTCTACAAGCAGGACACCATCCAGCACGTGCTGGTGCGTCACGAACAAGCGGCCGTGCATGCCGCTGACGGCTACGCCCGCGCGACCGGCGAGGTCGGGGTGGCCTTGGTGACCTCCGGACCCGGCGTGACCAACGCGGTCACCGGCATTGCCACTGCCTACATGGACAGCATCCCCATGGTGATCATCACCGGGCAGGTGCCCACGGCCGCTATCGGCCTGGACGCCTTCCAGGAGTGCGACACCGTCGGTATCACCCGCCCCATCGTCAAGCACAACTTCCTGGTCAAGGATGCGCGCGACATGGCCATGGTGATGAAAAAGGCCTTCCACATCGCCCGCAGCGGCCGACCCGGTCCGGTGGTGGTCGACATCCCCAAGGACGTCTCCTTCAACAAGGTGCCTTACGCCGGCTACCCTGAGAGCGTCGAAATGCGTTCCTACAACCCGGTGCGCAAGGGCCACGGCGGCCAGATTCGCAAGGCGCTTCAGCTGCTGCTCAATGCCAAGCGGCCCTACATTTACACCGGCGGTGGTGTGCTGCTGGGCAATGCTGTGCAGGAGCTGCGCACCCTGGTCGACATGCTGGGCTACCCGGTGACCAACACCCTGATGGGGCTGGGTGCCTATCCGGCCACCGACCCCAAGTTCCTGGGCATGCTCGGCATGCATGGCACCATAGAAGCCAACAACGCCATGCAGAACTGCGACGTGTTGCTGGCCGTGGGCGCACGCTTCGACGACCGGGTGATCGGCAACCCCAAGCACTTCGCCCAGAACGAACGCAAGATCATCCACATCGACATCGATCCGTCGAGTATTTCCAAGCGCGTCAAGGTCGATGTCCCGATTGTCGGTGACGTCAAGGATGTGTTGACCGAGCTGATCAACATGATCCGCGAGACACCCACGCGCGCCGATGCGCAGGCCCTGGCCGGCTGGTGGGAGACGATCGAGGGCTGGCGCTCGCGCGACTGCCTCAAGTACGACCGGGCCAACAAGGATGTGATCAAGCCGCAGATGGTCATCGAGACCCTGTGGAACATGACGCGCGACGCCGATGCTTACGTCACATCCGACGTGGGCCAGCACCAGATGTGGGCCGCTCAGTACTACCGCTTCAACGAGCCCCGTCGCTGGATCAACTCGGGTGGCCTGGGTACCATGGGCGTGGGCATTCCCTATGCCATGGGCATCAAGCTGGCCAAGCCCGAGAGCGAGGTCTACTGTGTGACAGGTGAAGGCTCGGTGCAGATGTGCATCCAGGAGCTCTCCACCTGCCTGCAGTACAACACGCCGATCAAGGTGTTGTCGCTGAACAACCGCTACCTGGGCATGGTGCGCCAGTGGCAGGAGATCGAGTACTCGGGCCGCTACAGCCACAGCTACATGGATGCGCTGCCCAATTTCGTGAAGCTGGCAGAAGCCTATGGGCACGTCGGCATGCTGATCGAGCGTCCACAAGACGTCGAACCGGCGCTGCGCGAGGCTCGCAAGCTCAAGGACCGCACGGTGTTCATGGACTTCCGTACCGACCCCACCGAGAACGTGTTCCCGATGGTCCAGGCCGGCAAGGGCATCACCGAGATGCTGCTTGGCTCGGAGGACCTCTGAGTCTTATTCCTTGCCCTGCCAAAGGGTGAGCATCCGATGCTCCGTGAATGCACGCTGTGGCGGGCTGACGGAGCGACATTTCGGAAGAATCTATTGGCCGCCAAGCCTGTTGCTTACCGGTAGCGGGGGAGGGCGGTCGAAATGAGGAATCGCACATGAAACACATCATTGCCGTGCTGATCGAGAACGAGGCAGGCGCACTTTCCCGGGTCGTCGGCCTGTTCTCGGCACGCGGCTACAACATCGAATCGCTGACGGTGGCGCCGACCGAGGATCCGAGCCTCTCGCGCATGACCATTCAGACCACCGGGTCCGACGATGTGATCGAGCAGATCACCAAGCACCTGAACCGTCTCATCGAGGTGGTCAAGGTGGTTGACCTGACCGAAGGCGCCTACACCGAGCGTGAGCTCATGCTGGTCAAGGTGCGTGCGGTGGGCAAGGAGCGTGAGGAGATGAAGCGCATGGCCGACATCTTCCGCGGCCGCATCATCGACGTGACCGAGAAGAGCTACACCATCGAACTGACGGGTGATCAGGCCAAGAACGATGCCTTCCTGGAGGCCATCGATCGCGCCGCCATTCTCGAGACCGTGCGCTCGGGAGCCAGCGGCATTGGCAGGGGCGAGCGCATCCTGCGGGTCTGAGACCCCCCTGCGCCGCTGCGCCGCTTCCCCTCAGGGGGATGGCGCAGTGGCCCGGCGAAGCCGGTTCCACGGCGCCCGCTGGAAAAGACACGACCCCACTGGTTACCATTGGCGGTTTTTTCACGATTTCAACCGGAGCAACCCCATGAAAGTTTTCTACGACAAAGACTGCGACCTGAGCCTGATCAAAGGCAAGACGGTGGCCATCATCGGCTATGGCTCGCAAGGCCACGCCCACGCCCAGAACCTGAACGACAGCGGCGTCAAGGTCGTCGTCGGTCTGCGCAAGGGCGGCGCATCCTGGGACAAAGTCGGCAAGGCCGGCCTGACCGTGATGGAAGTCAACGATGCCGTCAAGGCGGCCGATGTGGTCATGATCCTGCTGCCCGACGAGCAGATCGCCGAGGTGTACAGGAACAACGTCGAGCCCCACATCAAGCAGGGCGCTTCGCTGGCGTTCGCGCACGGCTTCAACGTGCACTACAACCAGGTTGTGCCCCGTGCCGACCTGGACGTGTGGATGGTGGCGCCCAAGGCCCCGGGCCACACCGTGCGAAACACCTACACCCAAGGCGGTGGCGTGCCTCACCTGGTGGCCGTGCACCAGGACAAGAGCGGCAAGGCCCGTGACCTGGCTCTCTCCTACGCCATGGCCAACGGTGGCGGCAAAGCCGGCATCATCGAGACCAACTTCAAGGAAGAGACCGAGACCGACCTGTTCGGTGAGCAGGCCGTGCTGTGCGGCGGCGCTGTCGAACTGATTAAGATGGGTTACGAGACCCTGGTCGAAGCCGGCTACGCGCCCGAGATGGCCTATTTCGAGTGTCTGCATGAGCTCAAGCTGATCGTCGACCTGATCTACGAAGGCGGCATCGCCAACATGAACTACTCGATCTCCAACAACGCGGAGTTCGGCGAGTACGTGACCGGCCCCGAGGTCATCAACGAGCAGTCGCGCGCCGCCATGCGCAACGCCCTCAAGCGCATCCAGAACGGCGACTACGCCAAGATGTTCATCCAGGAAGGCCGGCTGAACTACCCGAGCATGACGGCACGCCGTCGCAACACCGCCGATCACAGCATCGAAGTGGTTGGCGCCCAGCTGCGTGCCATGATGCCCTGGATCGCCAAGAACAAGCTGGTCGACCAGACCCGCAACTGATCCTCGCCGGCGCAGCACAGCTGGCTGCACACCCAGCAGAAGGCCACCGCGTGTGGCCTTCTGCTTTTGGCGTGTTCCGCTGACCATCCCTTACACTGCGGGACTGACAAGCAGTCCGCCCTGGGCGGATCCGCTGCTACCGAGACTTTCATGCACGACGGAACCGATCCCATCCACCAGCCTGATCCCGAGCTGCCCCGCCGCCGCAAGGGGATCTACATGCTCCCCAACATGATCACCCTGGGGGCCTTGTTTGGCGGCTTTTATGCGGTGGTCATGGCCATGAACAACCGGTACGACCTGGCCACAGTCGGTATCTTTGCGGCCATGTTCCTCGATGCCATGGACGGCCGGGTGGCCCGTATGACCAACACGCAAAGTGCGTTCGGCGAGCAGATGGACTCACTCTCCGACATGGTGTCGTTCGGTGCCGCGCCAGCATTGATCGCGTACGAATGGACTTTGAGAGGTTTGGGGCGATGGGGGTGGATCGCCGCCTTTGTGTATTGCGCATGTGCAGCCCTGCGTCTGGCACGCTTCAATGTCAATACGGGCGTGGTCGACAAGCGCTACTTCCAGGGGCTGCCTTCGCCTGCTGCGGCTGCGCTCGTGGCGGGATTCATCTGGCTCATGACCGAGTACGGCTTCCCGCCCAAGGATCTGGCTTGGCCGATGTTTGCGCTGACCCTCTATGCCGGCCTGACCATGGTCACCAACGTGCCCTTCTACAGCTTCAAGGACCTGAGTCTGAAAAGGAGTGTGCCGTTCGCATCCATTGTCCTGGTCGCGCTCGGTATTGCGGTCATCAACATCCACCCGCCCACGGTTCTGTTCTGCCTGTTTGTCCTGTATGGCCTCTCCGGTTACGCGGTGTACTTGTGGCGCAAGTCCAAGGGGCGGCACACCAGCGTCATCAGCACCTCGACCGACGAGCCGGACGAACGCGGTCTGCACGATTGATGCCACGCACACCCATGGTTGCCATTCACATCTTCATCGGCATGATGAACCCAGTTTGTGATACATTGAAGAAATGAACCGCGCTGCACGCCTGCTACTACTGGGTCACCTAGACGGGCCAGCGGGATAGCGCGCGCGTTTTCCAGGCACCACGGCCCGTTTGCACCCGCAGCGGGCCGTTTGTTTTGGAACTGCGGGTATTTCAAGAGCTGTCCACGAGGCGGCACACCGGAGAGCACCATGAGCGACCAATTGATCATTTTCGACACCACCTTGCGCGATGGCGAGCAGTCGCCAGGGGCTTCCATGACCAAAGACGAAAAGCTGCGCATTGCGCGACAGCTGGAACGCCTGAAGGTCGATGTGATCGAGGCCGGTTTTGCTGCCAGCTCCAACGGCGACTTCGACTGCGTGCAGGCGATCGCCAACACCATCAAGGATTCCACGGTGTGCTCGTTGGCTCGGGCCAATGACCGTGATATCTCCCGCGCCGCCGAGGCCCTCAAGGGCGCCAGCCGCGCGCGCATCCACACCTTCATCGCCACGTCGCCGCTGCACATGGAAAAGAAGCTGCGCATGACGCCCGAGGAAGTGCTGGAGCAGGCCAAGCAGTCGGTGCGCTTTGCGCGCAATCTGTGCGGGGACATCGAGTTCAGCCCGGAAGACGGTTACCGCAGTGAGGTTGACTTCCTTTGCAGGGTACTGGAGGCCGTGATTGCCGAAGGGGCGACCACCATCAACATTCCCGACACCGTCGGCTATGCAGTTCCCGAACTGTACGGCGAGTTCATTCGAACCCTGCGCGAGCGGGTGCCCAATTCGGACAAGGCGATCTGGTCGGTCCACTGCCACAACGATCTGGGCATGGCGGTCGCCAATTCGCTGGCTGGCGTGAAGATCGGAGGTGCGCGTCAGGTGGAGTGCACCATCAACGGACTCGGCGAACGCGCGGGCAACTGCTCTCTGGAGGAAATCGTCATGGCCGTGAAGACGCGCCGCGATTACTTCAATCTGGATGTCGCTATCGACACGACCCAGATCGTGCCGGCCAGCCGCATGGTCAGCCAGACCACCGGATTTGTGGTGCAGCCAAACAAGGCTGTGGTGGGCGCCAACGCCTTTGCCCACGCATCAGGCATTCACCAGGATGGTGTTCTCAAGGCGCGCGACACTTACGAAATCATGCGCGCTGAGGACGTGGGCTGGAGTGCCAACAAGATTGTCCTGGGCAAGCTCTCAGGCCGAAATGCCTTCAAGCAGCGCCTGCAGGACCTGGGCATAGAAATGGAATCCGAGAGTGAGATCAACACGGCCTTTGCAGCCTTCAAGGAACTCGCTGACCGCAAGAGTGAAATCTTCGACGAGGACATCCTGGCGTTGTGCAGCGACGAAAGCGTCACGGCCGAGAAGGAGCAGTACGGCCTGGTGTCCCTTTCGCAGCACAGCGAGACCGGGGAGCGGCCACAGGCGCAGGTTGTTTTCACCATCGATGGCAAGGAGTTCCAGGCGCAGTCCGATGGCAACGGACCCGTGGATGCCTCACTCAAGGCCATCGAAAGTCATGTCAAGAGTGGGGCCGAGCTGGTGCTGTACTCGGTCAATGCCATCACCAGCGGTTCGACCGAGAGCCAGGGAGAGGTCACGGTTCGCCTGCAGCACAGCGGACGCGTTGTCAACGGCGTAGGGGCCGACCCCGATATTGTTGTTGCCTCGGCGAAGGCCTACCTGAGTGCGCTCAACAAGCTGCATGCCAAGGGTGACCGTGTGGCTGCCCAGGGCTGACCGATTCATACAAATCAAGCACTTGCATTCCGTTTCGAAGTGAAAACCCAAAAAGGGCTGCTTTGCAGCCCTTTTTTCCGGCTTGTTCGAGAAGTCTTTCACAAGTTTTTGATATTGCTAGTTTTTCTGCCCGAATCTATACTCGGCACCTGTGTGAAGACCGACACCGGAGCGGAGCGATGATCCCGAGCAGCCAGCGTTACAGCAAGATCTTGCAAGTCCTGTCAGGAGTTGTTGTCGCCCTGGCGCTGGTGCTGCCCGCGGGTTATGCCGACGCGTCCAGTTCCAAGCAAGGCAGTTCGGCCAAGCGACCTGTGGCAGGCAAACAGTCCGAGGCCCGGAAGCAGGCCAAGCCGCGCGCGGTCCAGCGCAAGCAGGCCAAGGCCCGTACCAAGTCGCAGCGCAAGCAGGTGGCACAGAAGGCGGGTCCACGCAAGGTGGCATCGCGCCCATCATCTGCAACAGTTCATCGCACCGTGGCCGCTACGCGTCAGTCGGTCGGCCAGCAGATGGGACTGCGGTCCAGCGACGACCCACTGGACCTTAATTCCAGCGTGGCGCTGGTCGTGGACCAGAGCACAGGTGAGGTGTTGTTCAGCAAGAATGATTCGGCCGTTCTGCCCATCGCTTCGCTGACCAAGCTGATGACGGGCCTGGTGGTGGCCGAGGCGAACCTGCCCATGGACGAGATCATCACCATCACCCGGGACGACGTGGACACCTACAAGGGCAGCTCCTCACGCCTGGCTGTCGGTGCACGCCTGACCCGCGGGGAACTGATGCACCTTTCCCTGATGTCCAGCGAAAACCGCGCGGCCCACGCATTGGGTCGTACGTTCCCTGGCGGCATGGACCACTTTGTCCAGCTGATGAACCTCAAGGCGCGTGAACTTGGCATGACCGATACACACTATGTCGAGCCCACCGGGTTGCACAGCCGCAACCGCTCGAGCGCCCGTGACCTGGCCACCTTGGTCAATGTGGCGTACGACCAGCCTCTTCTGAGGGATTTGTCGACGTCCCCGAGTCATGAAGTGCATGTGGGCAAACGCACGCTGACCTTCAACAACTCCAATCGGCTCGTGCGCAGTTCGGACTGGGACATCGGACTGCAGAAAACGGGCTACATCTCAGAGGCTGGTCGTTGCCTGGTGATGCAGGCCAACGTCGCAGGCCGACAGCTCATCATGGTCTTTCTCGATGCAGCGGGTTCCATCAGCCGCATGCAGGACGCCGAGCGCGTGCGTCGCTGGGTCGAGATGCAGCCAGTCTCCTCGCTGCGACCGCAGGGCTGAGCCCTGCCGTATGCGAGGCGGCCATGCAGGGGCGTGCCCTGCCTTGGCTGGCGGTGACTGCAGTTCAGTTGTGGGGTTGCGGGCAACCCAGGGCAGAGGAAATCTCGGCAGCGGTGGCCCTGAGGCGGGGTAGCCAACTCTCGTCAATGCGGTCTGCCGGTGCCGAAATGGAAAGTCCTGCGACCAGCTTGTTCTGGTCGTCGTAGATGCCGGCGGCCATGCACCTCACCCCCAGTTCCAGTTCCTCGTTGTCCCGTGCTACGCCAGCCTGACGGCATTGGGCGAGCTCACGCTCCAACAACGGCAGCTGGGTCAGGCTGTTGCGGGTATTGCCTGCCAGGCCTGTCCGCGTGGCATAAGCCCTCACCCTCTGAGGATCGTCGGCCGACAGGAACAGCTTGCCCACCGATGTCAGGTGCAAGGGAGCACGGCCACCAATGGCCCGTACAACCTGCATGCCCGATCGTTCACTGTAGGCGCGCTCGACGTAGATGATTTCGTCTCCCTGCCGGACACTGAGGTTCACCGGTTGCTGGATCTGCTTGTGCAGCTCCCGCATGGGCTGAAGGGCTGCGTCCCGTACGTTCAGGCGGGCCTTGACCAGATTACCGAGTTCGAGCAGTCGCATCCCGAGGCGATAGCTGCCGGCTTCCGGGCGATCCACAAACCGCCCGATGGTCAGGTCGTTGAGAATCCGGTGGGCGGTGGAAGGGTGCAGTCCGGTCTTCTCGCTGATCTCCTTGAGCGAGACCGGCTCTTCACGGGAGGCAAGTACCTCCAGCAGGTTGAACATGCGCTCGATGACCTGCACGGTCGGGGTGGAGGGTAGGGTGTCGTTGCGTTTGCTCATGGTCCGCCAATGGTTCATCGGCATTTTATGAGATGAAAACGCCATTCGCTCACCGGGCGGTCAAGCCGTTTCAAGCCTGGGCAGTGGGTGTCGACCAGGCGCCGTCGCGCAGCAGTTCATAAGGACGGAAGCCGGCCTTGTAGCGCATCTTTGTGCTCTCGGCTATCCAGTAGCCGAGATAGACGTAGGGCAGCCCCAGCGCGCGAGCCTGTTCTATCTGCCAGAGCACGCTGTACGTTCCGTAACTGGCTTCATCGTCGGGTTCAAAGAATGTATAGACGGCCGACAGTCCATCGCTGAGCACGTCGACGATGGAAACCATCTTCAGTTGGCCAGCCTGTCCATCAGGGCCAGGTTCAATGAACTCGACCAGCCTTGAATTGACGCGGCTTTGCAGGAGAAACTGGGTGTACTGGTCGATGCTGTCGTGGTCCATGCCACCCCCTGCGTGGCGTCGGTTCTGGTACCGAAGATAGAGCTGGTAATGCTCGGGCAGGAAACACAGCTTGAGGACGCGGGTCTGCAGGTGAGCGTGTCGTCCCTGACAGCGGCGCTGGCTCCGGTTGGGCTGGAACTCGTTGGCCAGCACGCGCAGGGGCACACAAGCCTGGCAACCGTCGCAGTAGGGGCGGTAGGTGAACATGCCACTGCGCCGAAACCCGAGCGCAACGAGATCGGAATAGGCGTCGTTGTGGATCAGGTGGCTGGGTGTGGCGACCTGTGAACGGGCCTGCCGGTGAGGCAGGTAGCTGCACGGATACGGCGCAGTCGCGTAGAACTGCAGCGCCTGGAGGGGCAGTTCTTTGGGATGGGTCACTGGCTCGGGTCGGGCAGGTTGAGCAGATGTTTCCAGTATACGGGGTCAAAACGCCAGGCGGGGGAGGGCTGGCGTATGGCCTGATCGAGGTGGTGTCCGAAGGAGCGGCGCGACATGGTTTCGCCCCCCATCCATCTCAGGTGGCGCGTGTCCTGCTGGCAGTCGATCAGACCGATCCGGTGCTCCAGGCAATACGCCACAAGGGCCGCCAGTGCGATCTTGGAGGCATCGGGCCTGCGGGTGAACATCGATTCGCCGAAGACCATCTGGCCCAGACAGACGCAGTAGAGGCCTCCCGCCAGTTCCCCGTCGATCCAGGCTTCCACGCTGTGGGCGGCGCCAGCCCGGTGCAGCCGGATGTAGGCCTGGACCATGGCCGGCAGGATCCAGGTCCCATCCTGGCCCTCGCGTGGCGTCTCGGAACAGGCCCGAATCACGGTTTCAAATCCATGGTCGAACCGGATCTCCAGTCGTTGCGTTGCGAGCTGCTTCTTCAGGGTCTTGCGCAGGGATCGGTGAAGGCGGAAGGCCTCCGGTTGCAGCACCATGCGCGGGTCCGTGCTCCACCAGAGCACCGGCTGGCCGGCACTGAACCAGGGAAAAATGCCTTTGGCGTAGGCCGACAGCAGGGTCGGCACATCGAGCACCCCGCCGGCCGCCAGCAGGCCGGGCGCCGGGTCGTGCTCCCCCCAGGCCTCAGAAACCGGTGGAAAAGGGTCGCCCGGCTCCAGCCAGGGAAGTGCTTGTGCCGTGCGCGCCGATGCCATGCCTGGATTGTGCATCGCGACGGACCCTGTGCGGGTCTGCCAGACCGTCAGTCAGGGTCAATCACGAACCTTTTGATCCGCGCACATACCTCGCCGACCACCAGAGGCACGAAGCCGTGGCGGCTCCCACGGCGTCGGCCAGCCAGTCCTGCCAGTCGGCTTGTCGCCAGGGGGTGATGGCCTGCGCCAGTTCAATGGCGATGCCGGCCAGCAGCACGCCGGTCAGCAACCTCAGAGGAGTCCGCGGGTAGGCGAGATGACCGCACAGCCCCAGCCACAGGAAGCCCAGGGCGTGCTGGGCCTTGTCCCAGATCTGGCCGACCTGGGGCGGCAACTGGTCGCCCGGCAGCAGCGACAACACGAAAATGCCCCACAGGCTCAACCAGAACACGGGTTTGAACATCGGGAGGCTTGGTGCGTGAATGAGAGTGCCTGTGTGACCCAGAAACGACAACGGCCTTCAAAGAAGGCCGTGGCATGGTGTTGGGTGGCTCCCCGACCTGGACTCGAACCAGGGACCTGCGGATTAACAGTCCGTCGCTCTACCGACTGAGCTATCAGGGAACAGACTCAAATTATAGCGTCAT
>JALOSN010000103.1 GCA_025458415.1 Hydrogenophaga sp. | reverse complement strand
CTCCTGGACCTACCGGCGCAAGAAGCGCGAGTCCGACGGCTCGACCAGCGAGTACGCGGTGGAAGACCACGCCTGGCGCCTGTACCGCGAGCTCGGTGGAGACGTCGAGCAGCTGCCCGACTACTTCGTCAATGCGCTGGCCATGAGCGCAGGCGAGCATATCGCCATGATGGAGGCGGTGCAGCCCTTTGTGGACACGGCCATCTCCAAGACGGTCAACGTGCCAGCCGACTATCCCTACGAGGATTTCAAGGGCCTGTACCAGCAGGCCTGGCGGGCACACCTCAAGGGGCTGGCCACCTACCGGCCCAACAGCATTCTGGGCTCGGTGCTCGATGCCGGTGTGCCCGAGACCAAAACCGAGAGCGCCCCCCCGGGTGTGGCGCCGGTGGACCCGATGCGCACCGTCATCGAAAGCCGCCCCAAGGGCGCGCTGTCGGCGGTGGCCGACAAGATCGAGTACTGGACCCAGGAAGGGCACAAGACGCTCTACATCATCGTCTCCTTCCTGCCGGTACCCACGGCCGATGGCACGGGCACGGTCGAACGCGCCATCGAGTTCTTCATGCCGGTGGGCCAGAGCGGCGAGTCGCAGCAGTGGATCACCTCCACCATGCGCATGCTGTCGCTGGCTGCCCGCGGCGGCTTCCTGGAGCGGGCGCTGCGCGACATGCGCAAGGTGGCGTGGGACCGCGGTCCGGTGCGCCTGGGTACGTACGAGAAGGCCGATGGCACCCATGTGCCGATGTGGCACGACTCGGAGGTGGCGGCGATCGCCTTCGCGCTGCAGAACATCCTGGCGCGCCGCGCCCAGACCGCCGCCACCGTGGTCCACCATGCGCCGGCCATGCCCGAACTCAGCGGCATGCCCTCGGGCGTGATGGCGGGCAAGAAATGCCCGGAGTGCGGCGCCCACGCCATGATCCGCAAGGACGGGTGTGACTACTGCACCTCGTGCGGGCACCTGGGGAGCTGCGGTTGAGCACGACCTCGCGCAAGAACATGCCGCTGCCGGCCTCCGGCGGACGGCCTGACTCGCGCGGGGTCACCAGGCCTGCGGCGGGTTGGCGGCCTGACTGGCTGCTGCAGGCGCCGCATCGCCTGGCTTTTGCGCTGGCCATGCTGGTGCTGGTCGGCGCCGCGTGCTGGTGGTTCCTGGTGCAGTGGGACCGCCTCACCGGTCAGCTGGGCCTGCACTACCAGATCTCGCCCACGATCACCCATGGCGCGGTGATGAGCCTGGGCTTCATCCCCCTGTTCTTTGCCGGCTTCCTGTTCACGGCCGGACCCAAGTGGCTCGGTGTCGAGGCGCCGACGGCCCGTCAGCTGATGCCCGCCTTGCTGGCGCAGTGGGCTGGCTGGTGGCTGTGGCTGGCTGGCGCCCACCTGCACATGGGCATGGCCCTGGCCGGGCTGGCCCTGGCCACGCTCGGCCTGCTGGGCCAGTACCTGCGTTTCTGGGGCCTGTTGCGGCAGAGCCCGGTGTCCGACCGCCTGCACGCCGCCGTGGTGGCGGTGGCTGGACTGATGGGGCTGCTCTCGCTGGGCGGCTTGCTGCTGGCCATGGTGGCTGGAAGGCTGGACCTGGGGGCCACCCTGGTGCGCAGCGGACTGTGGGGCTTTGTGGTCGTGACCTATGTGGCGGTGGCCCACCGCATGATCCCTTTTTTCACCTCCAGCGCGGTGCCCCTGATCGAGGTCTGGCGCCCGTTCTGGATCTTGTGGGCCCTGCTGGGCATGGTGCTGGTCGAGTGGCTGGCGGTCTGGGCCGAATGGGCCGGCTGGCCCGCCGGGCGTGAGTGGATGCTGGCGCGTGGCCTGTTCGAGCTGGCCGCCGGCAGCGTCATCCTCTGGCTCGCCTTTGCCTGGGGGCTGGTGCAGAGCCTGAAGATCCGCCTGCTGGCCATGCTGCACCTGGGCTTTGTCTGGCTGGGCCTGTCCTTCGTGCTGGCTGGGGTGTCCCAGTTGCTGGGCCTGCGCACCGGCATTCCGCTGCTCGGCCTGGGCGCGCTGCACGCCATGAGCATGGGCTTCCTGGGCTCGCTGATGCTGGCCATGGTCACCCGCGTGTCCTGTGGCCACAGCGGCCGCACCCTGGTGGCCGACCAGCTGGTGTGGGGGCTGTTCTGGGTCTTGCAGCTGGCGGTGGTCCTGCGCATCGTGGCGGTGCTGCTGCCCGAGCCGACCGCGGTCACGGCCCTGGCCGCGCTGTTGTGGGCCGGTGTGTGCGCGGTCTGGGGCGCGCGCCTGCTGGGCTGGTACGGCCGCCCTCGGGTGGACGGACACCCCGGTTGATCCGCCTGCTTGACGCTATGCTGATGCGCATGTCCGAGCCCACTGAACTGCCACCGACCGAATGGCCGGACCTGGCGGCCGAACTGGTGCAGGCGCGGCACACCGTGCTGCCCCGGCGGCTGGGCGAGCCCGGTCCGGATGCCGCCCAGCAGCAAACCATCCTCACCGCGGCCTCGGCGGCGCCGGACCACGGCCAACTGCTGCCCTGGCGTTTCATCGAGGTGCCCCAGGCCCGCCGTGCCGACCTGGCCGAGGTGTTCGCCCAGGCCCTGCTTGGCCGCGATGCCGCCGCCACACCCGAAGAGGTCGAGCGGGCGCGCGAAAAGGCATTCCGTGCTCCCTGGCTGATGCTGGTGGTGGTCGACGGGCACAGGGGCGATCGCCCGGACGTCGACCTCAACGAGCGCGTGTTCTCTGCCGGTTGTGCGGTGCAGAACCTGCTGCTCATGTCCACCGCGCTGGGGTTCGGATCGGCGCTGACCAGCGGCAAGGCGCTCAAGTCGGACGCGCTGCGGCGCCTGTTCGCGCTGGGCGCATCGGAACAGGCCCTTTGCTTCATCAGCATCGGCACCGTGACCAGCCACAAGCCGGGGCGGCCGCGGCCGGGGGTGGCCGACTACTTCCGGCGACTGGGCGAACCCGGCTTCGATTCCGACCACTGACGATCAGACAGGCAACGCATGAACATCTCCACCTTTGACGAATTGCTGGACGCCGCCCGCGCGCAGCCCCAGCCCCAGCGCCTGCTGTTCGTGTTCGCCGGCATCGAGCTGCCGGACGATGCCACGCCCGCCCAGCGGGCCGGATTCGAGCGCGGCGAGGGCGGTGCACTGGTGCCGAAAATGTGTGTCGACAAATGCCCGGACGAGCTGGTGTCGTTCGACCAGCTCAGGCAGGAAGCCGCCGCCATGGGCCAGTCCTGGGGCATGGTGTTCGCGGCCGCGATGTCCGGTACCCGAGGCCGGGCACCCAGCAGTGCCGACGCCGACCAGCCGCTGCAGCTCATGGTTGAGTCCATTCGCCAGGGCCGCATCCGGAACTTCATCCCGTTCGACCCGCAGGGCCGGACGGTGCAACTGGGCTGACGTGGATGTCGGGTGTGCACCTGCACCAGATCGGCCAGCCTGGCACGCTGCAGGCAGCGGCTTCGGGGTTTGCCGAGGCGCCGTTCGAGATGCTGAGCACCTGCCACGAGCGGGTGCACCGCATGCTTCGCCTGCTGGCGCGGCTGCGAGAGCACCTGGCCAGCCACGGGCACGACGAGCAGGCGGCCCAGGCGGCGCGCGACGTGATGCGCTATTTCGACCAGGCCGCGCCCCTGCACCACCAGGACGAGGAGCTGCATGTGTTCCCCGTGCTGCTGGTCCGGGGCGACGCGCGGGTACGGGCCGTGGTGCGGCGCCTGCAGCAGGACCACCGGGCCATGGAGCTGGCCTGGTCCAAGGTACGCGCGCTGCTGCAGACCGTGGCCAGCACGGCAACCGGTGTCGCCTGGTCACCCTGGGATGCCGCCGCCTTGCGCACGCTCGACGGGTTTTCCGGTCGCTACGATGAACACATCCGGCTGGAAGAGGACATCGTCTACCCGGCCGCGCTGGCCTTGCTCGATACCCCTTCGCTGTCGGCCATCGGCGAGGAGATGCAGGCTCGCCGCATCCAGCGGCCGGACCGCGCAGACGCAGGCGTCTGATGTTCAGGCCGGTTGGCCGACGGTCAGCGCGATGTCGGCCACGCCTTCGACGCGTCCGGTGATCCTGTCGCCGGGCAGCACGGCCCCCACGCCTTCGGGCGTGCCGGTGTAAATCAGGTCGCCCGGTTGCAGGTGGTAGTAGGTCGACAGGTCGGCGATGATTTCGCGGATGTTCCAGATCAGCTTGTCCACGTTGGACGACTGCTTGGTGGCGCCGTTGACTTCGAGCGCGATCGCGCCTTTTTCGATCACCACGCCCTGCATCGGCACGATTTCGGAGCAGACCGAGCCTTCCTCGATGTCCTTGCCGGTGTCCCAGGGGCGGCCCTTGTCGCGGGCGACCAGCTGCAGGTCGCGGCGGGTCATGTCCAGGCCGGCGGCGTAGCCGTAGACCAGCTCGTGGGCCTGCTCTTCGCTGACGCGGAAACCGGGCTTGCCGATGGTCAGCACCAGTTCCATCTCGAAGTGGTAGTTGCTGGTGCGCGGCGGATAGGCCACGGTCGCGCCGCTCTCGACCAGGGTCTGGGGCGACTTGGTGAAATAGAAGGCCTGCTCGACGTTCTTGTCGACCGGGCGGCCCATCTCGACGGCGTGTGCATGGTAGTTGCGGCCGACGCAGAAGATGCGGTTGATCGGGAAACGCTCGGTCTTGCCGCGAATCGGCAGTGACGGGACGGCGGGCGGTGTGAAGAGGTACTGGGTCATCTGGATGTCTCTTGGGGGGTTATCGTGTCTCATACACGCCGAGCTTGCGGTGCAGCGGGGATTCGTCGGCGATGAAGACAAACGCGGACTGGTCGGCCGAGCGGTTCTTCAGCGTGACGGGTTCGTAGCCGGGCGCGCAGCAGGTGTCGGCCTCGACCAGACCGAAGGTCTTGCCGCAGGTGGATACATCGACGCCGCCTTCGATCAGATGGAACACCTGCGAGGGTGAGCGCGCCGGCAGGCTCAGCGTCTGGCCGGGCCTGAGCATCAGCGCGTAGAAGCCCAGGATGTTCTCGGCGTCATCACCGGTTTCCGGGTTCACGTAGGTGACCTGCACGCAGTCGAGGTCCGGCTGGTTTTCGGCCATGGACACCAGCGCGGCACGCGCGTCCACCCAGGGGTAGCGCAGCATGGGGTAGCGCTTGTCGCTGCGGCTGAACACTTGCGTGGGCACCACGCCGGCGCGGGTCCAGGCACGGTCGCCGCTGCCCTGTTTGACGGTCTGGCGCGTGCCGTTGATTCGGTGCCGTCGTGGCCGTGTTCGTGCCACAGGCCGGTCGGGGTCAGGATGAGGTCGCCGCGGCTCATCGGGCACTTCTCGCCGTCCACCGTGGTGTAGGCGCCTTCGCCCTCGACGATCATGCGCACCGCGTTCGGTGTGTGGCGGTGGCTGGGCGCCCATTCGCCGGGCAGCAGCAGCTGCATACCCAGGTAGATGGCGGGGCTGGCCTTCATGTTCTCCAGCCCGTGGCCCGGGTTGGCCAGCACCAGCACGCGGCGCTCGGCTTTTTCGATGGGCGTGAGCTCACCGGCCTTGAGCAGCAGCGGCTTGAGTGTGGCGTAGGGCCAGTGGGTGGCCTGCGTGGCGCGCGTGGGCACGCCCGGCGGCAGCACCGCGCGCAGACTGGGCCACAGCGGCACCAGGTTCAGCTTCGTGAGGTCGTCACGGTAGTCCTGCGGCAGGTCTTCCAGGCGTCCGAGTTCGTTCATGGGATGTCTCCTTGGGGTTCAGCCCTGGCTCAGGCAGTTGTCCACCCGCCAACCGTACAGCCATTCCATGGCATCGTAGAAGCGGTCTTGCGAACGGCCCTTCCACAGGCTGTTGCGCACCAGGCGCTCGACGCCGGCGGCGTGGTACAGGCGGCCCATCTCACGGCCCGACAGCACGATGCGCGCCGTGCGGGTCACGCGGTTCTTCTGGTAGAGCGCCAGTGCGGCGTCCCAGTCCTTGTGGGTCACTCGCAGGGCTTCGCCCAGCGTCACGGCGTCTTCCATGGCCATGCAGGCACCCTGGGCCATGTACTGCGTGGTCGGGTGGGCGGCGTCGCCCAGGATGGTGGCGCGGCCGAACACCCAGGTGGCTATCGGCTCGCGGTCGGCCGTGGCCCAGCGCTTCCAGCTCCTGGGCAGTTCGATCAGCTGGCGCGCCTTGGGGCTGATGCCCTGGAAGTAGCTCTCGACCTCTTCCTTGCTGCCATCGGTCACGCCCCACTGCTCCTGCTGGCGGCTGTGGAAGGTCACCACCACGTTGTACTGCTCGCCGCCGCGCAGCGGGTAATGCACCAGGTGGCATTTGGGACCGGCCCACAGGCTGGCGGCGTTCCACTTCAGGTCGTCCGGGAAGTCGGCCTTGTCGACCACGGCGCGGTAGACCACGTGGCCGGTCACGCGCGGCGGGTCGTTCACGTACTGCGCGCGCACCACCGACTTGCCACCGTCGGCGCCGATCAGCGCCTGGCCCACCCAGCGCTTGCCGTTCTGGTCGATGGCGGTGACGGTCCTGGCGCCCTCGTCCTGCTCGACCTTCTCGATGCGGGTGTTGGTGAAGAACTGCACGCGGCCGGTTTCCACCGCGCCTTCGAGCAGCGAGCCGTGGATGTCGGCGCGGTGGATCACCGCGTAGGGGTTGCCGAAGCGCTGGCGGAAGGCCTCGCCGGTCTCGATGCGGCCGACCAGGGTCTCGTCGATC
>JALOSN010000102.1 GCA_025458415.1 Hydrogenophaga sp. | reverse complement strand
CAACTGCCCGAGGTGCTGGCCTGGGCCGAGGCCGCGGTGGACCTGGCCGAGCGCCTGCACACCGGTCTGCCACCGGCGTACGCACACTTCGGCGAAACGCCGGCCGCCATGATGTCCCTCATCGGCCCCGGCGGCGCGATGGAGCTGTACGACGGCGCGCTGCGCCTGCGCGAGGCCGACGGCCGCCTCGCGGTCGATGGCTTCGAAGACCAGCGCTACCGCGAGCTGATCGACGAGGCGGTCAAGCCCTGGACCTACATGAAGTTCCCCTACCGCCGCGCGCTCGGACCCGACGCCGGCTGGTACCGCGTCGGCCCGCTGGCGCGGCTGCAGAACTGCGACCACATCCCGACCCCGCGCGCCGAAGCGCGGCGCCAGGCCTTCGTGGCCGCGCACGGCGGGCGACCGGTGCACGCCGTGCTGGCCACGCACTGGGCGCGCATGATCGAGCTGCTGCACGGCGTGGAGGTCATCGCGCAGCTGCTGGACGACCCCGTCATCCTCGGCGGCCCGCTGCAGGCCACGGGCGAACGCCAGCGCAGCGGCGTCGGCATCATCGAGGCGCCGCGCGGCACGCTGATCCACGAGTACGAAGTCGGTGATGACGACCTGGTGAAGCGTTGCAACCTGATCGTCTCGACCACCCACAACAACCAGGCCATGAACGAGGCGGTGCGTTCGGTCGCGTTGCAGTACCTCGACGGCCAGACCATCACCGAGCCGCTGCTCAACCACCTCGAGGTCGCCATCCGCGCCTACGACCCCTGCCTGTCGTGTGCGACGCACGCCCTGGGCCAGATGCCACTGTCGGTGACGTTGCGCGATGCGAAGGGCGAGGTGCTGGACCACGTGTTGCGCTCGTCCACCGGCGAGACGCAACGCGGCGCCACGCCGCACCCGATGGAGCGCGCGCAATGAGCGGGAGGGTGCCGCCGCTGCTGGTGCTGGCCTGGGGCAACCCCAGCCGGGGCGACGACGCGCTCGGTCCGCTGCTGGCCGAGCGTTTGTTGGCTCACATGCAGGACTCGCAAACCACCGACCGCGCCGAGGTGCTGACCGATTTCCAGCTGCAGGTGGAACACGCGCTGGACCTGGTGGGCCGGGAGCGCATCCTGTTCGTCGATGCCGCGCTGGACCTTGCCGAGCCGTTCACCGTGCGCCTGCTGCAGCCCGCGCGCGGCGGCGGCATCGGCAGCCACGCGCTGGCGCCCGAGGCGGTGCTGCAGGTGTTTCAGGATCTGCATCACCAACCGCCGCCACCCGCGACCCTGCTGGCCATCCGCGCGTCCGCTTTTGAACTGGGGTCTGCACCCAGCGCCGAAGCGCTGGCCGATCTGGAACAGGCCATCACCTGGGCGTGCCGCTGGCTGGCTGGCGAGCCCGCAACAGAAGAGGTCCCCGCATGAACGTCCTGTGGCTGCAATCGGGTGGCTGCGGCGGCTGCAGCATGTCGCTGCTGTGCGCCGACACCACCGACTTCCAGGGCCATCTGCGCGACGCGGGCATTCACATGCTCTGGCACCCCTCGCTCTCGCTCGCCAGTGGCGAGGATGTGCTGGCGCTGCTGCAATCGGTCATCGACGGCGACACCCGGCTGGACGCGCTGTGTGTCGAAGGCTCGCTGCTGCGCGGGCCCAACGGCACCGGGCGCTTCCACATGCTCGCCGGCACCGGCCTGCCCATGATCCACTGGGTGCGCGAACTCGCAGCGAAAGCGAAACACGTGCTGGCCATCGGCAGCTGCGCGGCCTGGGGCGGCATCACGGCCGGCGGCGACAACCCCACCGATGCCTGCGGCCTGCAGTACGAGGACGACCGCATCGGCGGCCTGCTGGGCGCCGACTTCCGAAGCGGCAGCGGCCTGCCCGTGATCAACGTCGCCGGCTGTCCCACGCACCCGAGCTGGGTGATCGACACGCTGATGGCGCTGGCCGCCGACGCCTTCGGCGCCGACGACCTGGACCCGCTGGCCCGCCCGCGCTTCTATGCCGACCAGCTGGTGCACCACGGCTGCACGCGCAACGAGTACTACGAGTTCAAGGCCAGCGCCGAAAAGCCGTCCGATCTGGGTTGCATGATGGAGCACATGGGCTGCAAGGGCACGCAGGTGCACGCCGACTGCAACATCCGCCCCTGGAACGGCGAAGGCAGCTGCACGCGCGGCGGCTATGCCTGCATCGCCTGCACCGAACCCGGCTTCCAGGAGCCCGGCCACCCCTTCCACCAGACACCCAAGATCGCCGGCATCCCGGTCGGTCTGCCCACCGACATGCCCAAGGCCTGGTTCGTCGCGCTGGCCTCGCTGTCCAAGAGCGCGACACCCAAGCGAGTCAAGCACAACGCGGTGGCAGACCATCTGGTGGTCAAGCCTGCGGTTCGAAGAACGAGGTTGAAGTGACGTCGCGTCTTCTGGTGGGGCCGTTCAACCGCGTCGAAGGCGATCTCGAAGTCGCGCTGACGATCGACGGTGACCGTGTGCGCGAGGCCCATGTCAACGCCACCATGTACCGCGGTTTCGAGCAGATCCTGCAGGGCAAGGACCCGCACGATGCGCTGGTCTATGTGCCGCGCATCTGCGGCATCTGTTCGGTTTCGCAGTCGGTCGCGGCGGCGCGTGCGCTGGCCGACCTGGCCGGCGTCACCATGCCGCCCAACGGACAGTTGGCCACCAACCTCATTCTTGCGGTCGAGAATCTGGCCGACCACCTGACCCACTTCTACCTGTTCTTCATGCCCGACTTCGTGCGCCCGGTCTACGCCAACCGGCCCTGGCACGCCGAGGTGTTGCGCCGTTTTGCGCCCGACCGCGGCGAGCAGGTGTGCGCGGCCACGGCGGCGCGCCAGCGCTGGTTCACGTTGCTGGGCACGCTGGGCGGCAAGTGGCCGCACACCCAGTCGGTGGAGCCCGGGGGTTCCACCCGACCCATTGACGCGGCCGAGCGCGTCCGTCTGCTGGCACGGGTGCGCGAGTTCCGCCGCTTTCTGGAGGAGCAGCTGTTCAATGCCCCGCTGGAGGCCATCACCTCACTGGACCACGAAGAGGCGCTGTGGGCCTGGCATGCGCAGGACCCCATGGGCGGGGACCTGCGCTGTTTCCTGAGTCTGGTGCTGGACCTGGGGCTGCAGGCTCTGGGACCGGGGCCGGGCCGCTACCTCAGCTATGGCGCCTACGCCCTGCCCGGCGGTACGGCCGCGCTGCCCGGCGGGCTCTGGCGCCACGACACTCAATCGAATGAGCCGGTCGACAGCCACAGCATCAGCGAGGATGCCACCCATGCCTGGCTGGCCCAGGCCCGTGCGCCGCTGCACCCGTGGCATGGCCTGACCCGTCCCGAGCCCGACAAGCCCCTTGCCTACACCTGGAACAAGGCGCCACGGCTGGGGGGCGAAGTGGTCGAGACCGGCGCCATCGCCCGGCAGCTGACCAGTGCGCAGCCGCTGGTGCGCGACGCGGTGCGCCGTCATGGTGGCGGGGTCTACACCCGTGTGCTGGCCCGCCTGGTGGAACTGGCACGGGTGGTGCCCATGATGGAATCGTGGCTCCAGGCCCTGCGACCGGGTGAGGTCTTCTGCGAGCCCACCCGCCTGCCCGAGCACGGTCAGGGCATGGGCTTGTCCGAGGCCGCTCGCGGCAGCCTGGGGCATTGGCTGGTGGTGCAGCACGGCCGTATTGCCAACTACCAGATCGTCGCACCCACCAGTTGGAACTTCTCGCCGCGCGATGCCGCCGGCGTGCCGGGCGCACTGGAACAAGCCCTGGTCGGAGCGCCGGTAAGACCGGGCGAACGCACCCCGGTTGCTGTCCAGCACGTCGTTCGTTCGTTCGATCCCTGCATGGTCTGTACGGTGCACTGACGGATATGAGCACCCCCCTGCGCCGCTTCGCGTCTTCCCCCCGCTCTGGCGCGCCTTCGGCGCTGGGCAGGGGGACCACGCCGGCGCCCCGGCCAAGCCGGTTGCGCGGTGTGTCTGGACGGGGCACGCGCTCTTTGGAGGTTTGCTGAGATGTCGAAAGACCGAGCCCCCAGCCCGCTGCCCACCGTGCCGATGGAGGGGGTGGACGAGTCCACCTGGCTGGACGTCATCCAGAAGATGGACGAGGTCTACACGCGCCTGATCGACGACGAGGTCGAACTGGAGCAGAAGAACGCCGAGCTCGAACAAAGCCAGCAGTTCATCT
Source organism: Hydrogenophaga sp. (assembly GCA_025458415.1). GTDB lineage: Bacteria > Pseudomonadota > Gammaproteobacteria > Burkholderiales > Burkholderiaceae_C > Hydrogenophaga. The sequence continues at coordinate 1,392 of JALOSN010000102.1, read as the reverse complement.
TCAGCGTGCTCACCGCCATGTCGGACGTGCTGGTGGTCTGCGACCAGGGCGGTCTGATCGAGCAGGCGAACGCCGCCCTGTGCGAGCTGCTGGGCCGCAGCGAGGAGCAGCTGCGCGGCACGCCGTTGAGCCAGTGGCTGGCCGACGAGGACAGCGTGGCGCGGGCCCAGTCGGCCATGGACCGGAGTCGGGTGCCCCGATCGGGCGAGGTCATCGAGCTCAACCTGCGCGACCATGCCGGGCAGCCGGTGTCGGTCGACGCCAGCGGCACACCCCGCATCGGCGCCAATGGCCGGCGGGTCGGTACCGTCTGGGTCGGGCGTCCCACCGCCGAACTCAAGCGTGCCTACCAGGAGATGCGCGCCGCCCATGACGCGCTCAAGCGCACCCAGCAGCAGCTGTTGCACTCGGAGAAGATGGCCTCGCTGGGCCAGCTGGTGGCCGGGGTGGCACACGAGCTGAACAACCCCATCAGTTTCGTCCTGGGCAACGTGCACGCCCTGCGCAGGTACTGCGAGCGCCTTCAAACCTACATGTCGGCGCTGCATGCCCAGGCCAGCGAAACCGAGCTCGCCCGCCTGCGCCAGCAGCTGCGCATCGAGCACCTGCTGTCCGACCTGCCTTCCCTCATCGAAGGTACCCTGGAAGGGGCGCAGCGCACCGCTGACATCGTGCACGGCCTCAAGCGGTTCTCTGCCATGGATTCGGGCGAACGCATTCCGGTGGATCTCAACCGGGTCATCGACCGAGCCATCCACTGGGTTCAGAAGGGTGTACCCGTGGCTCCGGCCGTGCACTGGCTGCCGGGAGCGCCCTTGCTGGTGCTCGGCAGCGAAGGCCAGTTGCAGCAGGTCCTGATGAACCTGCTGCAGAACGCGTTCGACGCCACCGGTGCACTGCCGTCCGCACAACGCCAGGTGCTGGTCGAGTCCGGCACCCGTGACGGCCAGGCGCAGGTTCGGGTGCGCGACAGCGGCCCAGGTGTCGCACCCGAGCACCTCACACGCATCTTCGACCCCTTCTTCACCACCAAGCCGGTGGGCAAGGGCACGGGCCTGGGCCTTGCGCGTGCGCAACCACCCCGAAGGCGGAGCCGAGTTCACGCTCGAACTGCCGCTGGCCGGCTGAGGCGGGCCGGGCCCCACCGCACGCGACAGTCCCACCGGGCCGATGGACCGGCTGCGGTGACAATCGGTGCATGGACCTGTTTCTGGTTTCGCTGGCCTCCCTGTTCGCCGGCTTTGTCGATTCGATCGTCGGGGGCGGTGGCCTCATCCTGGTTCCTGCCCTGTTCGCGGTCTTTCCCAATGCCCACCCGGCCACGCTGTTCGGTGTCAACAAGAGCGCGTCCATCTGGGGCACGGCCGCTGCCACGGTGCAGTACGCCCGCCG
>JALOSN010000101.1 GCA_025458415.1 Hydrogenophaga sp. | reverse complement strand
CACCGAGGGCATCGACAATCGCGCCCAGTGGCCTGCTCATTCAACGGCCTCCGGTCACTTCAACGCGTTCAAGGCCGTGAGCACCTTGTCGGTGATGTCGTGCCTGGGGTTGATGTAGACCGCCTCCTGGATCACGAGGTCGTACTTTTCCGCCTCCGCGATCTGCTTGATGACCCGGTTGGCCCGCTCAAGCACCGCCTGAAGCTCTTCGTTCTTGCGCAGGTTCAGGTCCTCCTGGAACTCGCGTTGCTTGCGCTGGAACTCCTGATCCTGGTTGATCAATTGACGCTGGCGCACCACCCGCTGGCTTTCCGCCAGCGTGGGCGCCTCCCGCTCCAGTTTGTCGGAAGCCGTCTTGAGTTGCTGGGCCAGGTTCTGCAGGTCCTTCTCACGTCGCGCAAACTCCTGCTCAAGCTTGCTCTGTGCCGCCTTGGCGATATTGGCCTCGCGGAACAGCCGATCGGTACTGACAAAACCGATCCGGAAGTCCTGGGCCACGACCGACAGAGAGAGCAGGCCCGCCACCAGGCCCAGCGCGGCCTTGGTTAGCCAGGAGGAAAAACGCGTGTTCATCAAAAGGAGGTTCCGATCTGAAACTGGAATCTCTGGATTCTATCGCCTTCGAACTTGCGGACCGGGTTCGCCCAGGCAAAACGCAGCGGTCCGATGGGAGAGATCCAGCTCAGCCCCACGCCGACCGATGCCCGCAGCTCATCGGCGCTGATCTTCTGGTTCTCGGCATAGATGTTGCCGACGTCGACGAAGGCAAAAACCCGCAGCGTTCGGTCGTTGCCTGCGCCAGGGAACGGGGCGATGAACTCGGCGTTGAGCGCCACGCTCTTCGCGCCACCGATGTTGACCAGCTCACCCGTGGTCGATCCCACCACCTCGGACCTGGGCCCCAGGGTGCCCTGGTCGAAGCCGCGCACCGAACCCAGGCCTCCCCCGAAGAAGTTCTTGAGCACAGGGAAGTCACCCCCGATGCCCTTGCCGATGCCGATATCGGCGTTGAATGCCAGGGTGTACTGCTTGCTCAGCGGGATGTACTTCTGGAACTGGTAGTTCAGTTTGGCATAGCGCTTGTCGCTGCCCAGTCCGAACTCGGCGTTGAACTGCTGCAATGTGCCGTCGTTCGGCACCAGTGCGCTGTCACGCTCGTCACGCGCCCAACCGATCGTGGCTGGCACGTAGGTGCCACCCTGGTCACGGAATGCCACCGGCAGCTGGTTGCCCTCTTCCACGCGAATGCGCTCGGCACCCAGTCCGAAGAACACCGTGTCACGCTCGGTAAAGGGCACGCCGAACCGGATGCCGATACCTGGCGTCACGATTCGGTAATCGCCCCCCTGTTCGGTGAACGGCTTGGTGGTCTTGTAGTACAGGTCAAACGTTCGGGAAATGCCGTCCTCGGTGAAATACGGGTCGGTGGTACGGAGCACAAAGTTGCGATTGAAATCGCTGGTGTTCACATCCAGGCCGAGGTAGTTCCCGGTTCCGAAGAAGTTCTCCTGCTGAATGGAGGCAATGAAGGAGAGTTTCTCAGCCTGTGAGTAGCCGGCCCCGATCGACAGGTTGCCGGTCGGACGTTCGCCCACCGTCACGGTCAGGTCCACCTGATCCTGGGTGCCCGCAACCGGTTGGGTGTCAACACCCACCTCGGTGAAGAAGCCCAGCCGGTCGACGCGGTCGCGCGAGAGGCGGATCCGATCACTGTCGTACCAGGCCGACTCGAACTGCCGGAACTCGCGTCGGATGACCTCGTCACGGGTCCGATTGTTACCCTCGACATTGATCCGGCGCACGTAGACACGGCGCTGCGGCTGCGCCCGGATCACAAAGGCCACGCGGTTGTTCTGCCGATCGATTTCAGGTACGGACTCGACCGAAGCAAAGGCGTAACCGAAGGCTCCGAAATAATCGGTGAACGCCTTGACGGTATCAGCCACCGCCTCGGCGTTGTAGGCTTCCCCGACCCTCACGGTCACCAGGGACTTGAACTCCTCCTCACGCCCCAGGTACTCGCCCTCCAGCCGCACCGAGGACACCACGTAGCGCTGGCCTTCGGTCACATTGACCGTGATGGACATCTCGCTCTTGTCGGGCGAAAGTGCCACCTGGGTGGAATCGATGTTGAACTCGAGAAAACCTCGGGTCAGGTAATAGGAACGCAGGGTCTCCAGATCGGCGTTGAGCTTGGCACGAGAGTAGCGATCCGACTTGGTGTACCAGCTCAGCCAGCCGCCCGTGTCCAGGTCGAACAGTCCGCGCAGCGTCGACTCCGGAAAAGCCTGGTTGCCGACAATCCGCAGTTCCCTGATCTTGGCGACCTCGCCTTCCACCACGGAAAAATTGAGCGTGACCTGATTTCGTTCGACCGGTGTCACGGTGGTGGTGATCTCGGCCGCGTACATGCTGCGATTGATGTACTGCTGCTTGAGCTCCTGCTCGGCCCGGTCGGCCAGAGCCCGGTCAAACGGACGTCCTTCGGCCAATCCGATGTCCCGCAGGGCCTTGACCATGACCTCACTGTCAAACTCGCGCAAGCCCGTGAAGCTCACCCCCGAAACGGTCGGACGTTCCTGGACAATGACCACCAGCACATCGTCCTGAACCTGAAGCCGCACGTCAGCGAACAGACCCAGACCAAAGAGGGACCGGATCGCAGCGGCTCCCTTGTCGTCGCTGTACTCGTCACCAATGCGGAACGGCAGCGAGGCGAATACGGTGCCCGGCTCCACCCGTTGCAAGCCCTCGACGCGTATGTCACGCACGGTGAACGGGTCAACCGCCCATGCTGGCAACGCAGTCAGCAGGGACGCGGCAAGCGCCGAAAGCGTGAAGCCACGCCATTTTCTGGGAAAGGTTTTCATGCGAAGGAGGGCTCAGCCGGTCAGGCGGGCCACGTCATTGAACAGGGCGACGGACATCAGAGCCAGCAACACCGCCACGCCACCACGCTGGAGACGCTCCATCCACACATCGGAGATGCTGCGACCCGTCACTGCCTCCCAAAGATAATACATCAGGTGCCCCCCGTCGAGGACGGGCAGCGGCAGCAGGTTGAGCACACCGAGACTGACACTGATCAGGGCCAAGAACAGCAGGTAGGAACTCAGTCCGATGCTGGCCGATTTGCCAGCGTAATCGGCAATCGTCAGCGGGCCACTGAGATTGCTCAGGGACGCTTCACCGATCAGCATCCGGCCCAGCATCTTCAGTGTCAACCAAGACACCTCCCAGGTACGTACCAGCCCTTGCACGAGACCGTCGACCGGTCCCAGACGCACGGTCGTCATGGCCGGCGGTGAGCCGATGTAGGCGCCGACCCGCCCGGACCACTGGCCGTCCTGCTCGACAGGCAGGGGCGAAACCTCCAGATCGATCAGGCGACCGGCTCGCTGCACCTCCCAGCGCTGAGCCACCGTCTCACCCGTCGGCCCCGCAGCGCCACGGATCAAGGCCCGCAGGTGCTGCCCGTCGCGCACACGCTGGCCGTCCACGCGCTCGACAAGGTCGCCCTGCTGAAGGCCCGCCGCCTCGGCGGCTCCACCGGGCATGATCTCTCCCACCTCCGGCGCACTCCATGGCGCAACGATACCGATGCGGCGAAACAGCTCGGCATCCGCCTCCCGAACGTCCAGTTCGCTCAGGGGCAAGAGCACCTGGCGAGAGGACGACGACGCTTCGCCATCCGACAGACTGAGTACCAGATCTTCACCTGACAGGGCTGCCTGGGTGAGCTGCCAACGCAGACCCTCAAAAGATGCCACCGGCAGGGGCTCTTTGTCTGCAACCGCTACACCAGCGACCCACTCACCGCCTGTCAGGCCAGCACGCTCTGCCATCGAGCCGGGTACGGGGCTGCCCAGCACCGGCTTGGGCTCCTGGACCCCGCTCCAGTTGAGCGATGCGTAGATCAGGACCGCCAGCAGCAGGTTGGCCGCAGGCCCCGCAGCGACCACGGCCGCTCGCGAGCGCAGTGGCTGGGTGTTGAACGCCAGATGGCGTTCGGATGGATCGACTGGGCCTTCCCGCTCGTCCAGCATGCGCACATACCCCCCCAGGGGCAGAGCGCAGATCACGAACTCGGTCGGGCTGCCAGGGCGTTGCCATCGCAGCAAGGGTCGCCCGAACCCCACCGAGAACCGAAGCACCTTCACCCCGCAAGCCACCGCGACGCGGTAGTGCCCGTACTCATGCACGGCAATCAGCAGGCCCAGGGCCACAACGAATGCCACCAGTGTCAACATAGTGTTCGGCTCTCAGTCCAGGTGTGTGCGTCAGGCCATGCGATGAACGTGCTCACGCGCCAGGCGACGCGCCTGCGCGTCCAGCGCCATCAGATCATCGATGCCTGTCGGCTTGGAGGGCACCAGGGATGCCAAAGTTGCATGGTTGACGGCATGAATCCGGTCAAACCGGAGCCGCCGGTCCAGGAAGGCGGCCACCGCCTCCTCATTGGCGGCATTGAGCACGGCCGTGCTGCCGACCGGGCCATTGAGGGCATCCCAGGCCAGACGCAAGCCGGGAAATCGCAGAGGGTCCGGGATCTCGAAGCTGAGTGGTCCAAGTGTCCTGAAGTCAAGCGCCGTGGTGCCGGAAGCCATTCGCTCGGGCCATGATAGGCCGTACGCAATCGGCACCCGCATGTCAGGCGTTCCCAATTGGGCCACCACCGAACCGTCAAGGTACTGCACCATCGAGTGCACCACACTCTGCGGATGGATCACCACTTCAATCCGCTGTGGAGCCAGACCGAACAGGTAGTGCGCTTCGATCACCTCCAGCGCCTTGTTCATCATGGTCGCCGAGTCGACCGAGATCTTCCGCCCCATGACCCAGTTCGGATGTGCACAGGCCTGCTCCGGCGTGACTTCAGCCATCGTGGCCGGATCCCGGGTCCTGAACGGACCACCCGAAGCGGTCAGGATGATCTTTTCGACCCTGGAACTCCAGGACAGGGGATCCTCGGGTAAGGACTGGAACACCGCAGAATGTTCGCTGTCGATGGGCAGCAAAGGTCCGCCCCCCTCCCGCACGGCCTGCATGAAGTACTCGCCGCCGACAACCAGGGCCTCCTTGTTGGCCAGCAGAAGCCTTTTGCCTGCCCTGGCCGCCGCCAGAGCAGGCGGCAAACCCGCCGCGCCGACGATGGCGGCCATGACGGCATCGACCTCCGAGGCTGCGGCCACGTCGCACAGTGCCTGCGTTCCATGCAGCACCTCCGTACCAGGCAGCGCCTCACGGATCCGATCGCGCAACGAACGGGCGTGTTCGGCGGTACCCATGACGGCCAGCTTCGGGCGAAACTCAAGACACTGCCGGGCCATCAGGTCGACCTGGGTCGATGCGGTCAGCGCGTGGACAGCGAAGCGGTCGGGATG
>JALOSN010000100.1 GCA_025458415.1 Hydrogenophaga sp. | reverse complement strand
GCCAGTCTGTGGCGCGCGGCAGCACGAGGGCGCCAGCACCCGCTCGCCTTCGATTTCGACCACACAGGCGCGGCAGTTGCCGGGGCTGCCCAGGCGTTCACTGTGGCACAGGTGGGGTAGCTCGATACCCACGCGACGGGCCACCTGCAGCAGGGTCTCGCCGGGCTGGGCTTCCTGACGCTGGCCATCCAGTGTGAAGGGGATCGGGGTCATGTCGTGGGGCAGGTCATCGGTCTTCATCGGGCGTCCTCCCCGTTCACTTCATGGGCAAAGAACCGCAGCACCGAGTCCACCGGGTTGGGCGCAGCCTGGCCCAGGCCGCAGATGGAGGCATCGCGCATCACCTGCGAGAGCTCGGCCAGCAGAGCCGCATCCCACACCGGCGCTTGCAGCAGTTGAACCGCCTTGGTGGTGCCGGCGCGGCAGGGCGTGCACTGCCCGCAGGACTCGTGCTCGAAGAACCGCATCAGGTTGAGCGCGGCATCGCGCACGCGGTCGTGCTGGCTGAGCACCACCACCGCCATGGAACCGATGAAGCAGCCATGTTCGGCCAGGGTGTCGAAATCCAGCGGCACATCGGCCAGGTGGGCGGGCAGGATGCCGCCCGATGCACCGCCGGGCAGGTAGGCGTACAGCCGGTGCCCCTCGGGCATGCCGCCGGCGAATTCGTCGACCAGCTCACGCAAGGTGATGCCGGCGGGCGCCAGGTGCACACCGGGCCGGTTCACACGGCCGGAGACCGAGAAGCGCCGCAGGCCGCTGCGTCCACGCCGACCCTGGGCCGCCAGCCAGGCGCCGCCCTTGTCCAGAATGACCGGGACCCACCACAGCGATTCGAGGTTGTGCGCCAGCGTGGGTTGCCCGAAGACCCCGTGCAACGCCACGATGGGCGGCTTGAGGCGCGGCATGCCACGTTTGCCTTCGAGCGATTCGATCAGGGCCGACTCTTCACCGCAGATGTAGGCGCCCGCCCCGCGGCGCAGCTCGATGGCGGGGGGCCGGTAACCGGGAAATGCGAGTTCGAGGCCGGCCAGCGTGCTCTGCAGCAGCCCCAGCGCCTGGGACAGGTGCAGCCGCGCGTCGTGGTACTCGTCACGCAGGTAAAGCCAGATCCGCTCTGCACCCACCACCTGCGCGGCAATCAGCGCACCTTCCAGCATCTGCAGGGCGCCGGCCTGTGGATCGGTGAGCACCGCCCAGTCCTTGAAGGTGCCCACCTCGCCTTCGTCGATGTTGACCACCAGGTGGCGCGGACCCGGTTGCGCGCGCACGGTCTCCCACTTGCGCCAGGTCGGAAAGCCGGCGCCGCCCAGCCCGCGCAGGGCCGATGCCTTGAGCTCGGACAACACCGCCTCGGCAGTGAGTTCCCCTGAAAGCAGGCGGCGCAGTTGCGGCAGTTCGGAGACTTGTGGTGGCGGCAGCGGGCGTGGACCGGTCTGACCGCTGGCCACCAGTCCTTCAACGGCGTCCGACGTGGCGTGCGGCAGCTGCCGCTGCCCGACGCAGGCCGCCGGCGCACCATGGCACAGACCGATGCAGGGCGCCGACTCCACCCGCGCGCCGTTACCCATCCGCCGCCGCAGATCCGCCAGCAGCAAGTCGCCCCCGGCCATGGCGCAGGACAGGCTGGTGCACACACGCACCACCGTGGCCGCCACATCGCCATCGTCCTCGACCACATGGAAGTGGTGGTAGAAGCTGGCCACCTCGAACACCTCGACCTGGCTCAGGCGCAGGCGTTCGGCCAGCGCCGCCAGTTGCCCCTTGCGAAGCGCCGACTCGGCGTCCTGCAGACGGTGCAGGTGCTCGATCAGCAGGTCGGCACGCGGCTCCAGGCCCTGGCACAGCGCATCCACCCGCTCACGGTCGGCCGGCCGGACCTGCCGGCCCTTGGGCTGGAAACGGGGCTGTCGTGCCGGTCGCTCAGCTGCGATGGGCACGATGCGGCGCGCGCTCGTGGTCGTGCCGTCGTCGTGGGTCATGGTGGCTTTCATTCCGGCAGGTTAGCAGTCCACCCCGGCCATAATATGTCTGCCACAACATATATGAGATCCACCATCGGTGTTGCAGATTGAACTTTCCCCCCGCTGGCACATCGGGTCGGTTGACGGCGAAGCGCCGCTGGAAGCGGATGCCCTGCTGGACCTGCTGTCGGCCGTGCAGTCGTGCGGCAGCATCGCGCAGGCCGGCCGGGAGCTGGGCCTGTCGTACCGGCATGCCTGGGGGCTGGTGCGGCGCGCCGAACAGCTGCTCGGTCAGCAACTGCTGGTGTGCGGTCGTGGCCAGGGGTCCCGGCTGACCGACCTGGGCCAGCGGCTGGTCTGGGCCAATGCCCGCGTGGGCGCACGCCTTCAACCTCTGCTGGCAACACTGGCCTCGGAGCTGGAAGGTGAACTCGGCCGCGCGCAGCGGCGCTCACGGCCACCGCTTCGGTTGCATGCCAGCCATGGTTTTGCCGTGGCCGCCTTGTGCGAGCAACTGGCCGCACGGCGCGTGCCGGTCACGCTCTCGTACCGCAACAGCCTGGAAGCGGTCGCCGCGCTCGCCCAGGGCGATTGCGATCTGGCGGGCTTTCACGTGCCCCTGGGCCGTTTTGAAGGCCCCGCGGCTCAGCGCTATCTGCAGTGGCTGAGGCCGGACGATCACCGGCTGGTGCACCTGGCGGTGCGCACACAGGGTCTGTTCGTGGCGCCGGGCAATCCGCTGAAGCTGCGCGGCCTGACCGACCTGTCCCGCCTCGGGCTGCGTTTCGTGAACCGGCCCGAAGGCTCGGGCACCCGCTTCCTGACCGACCTGATGCTGCGCCACCAGGGTATCGACCGGCGCCGTATCAGTGGCTATGACCACACCGAGTTCACCCATGCAGCGGTGGCGGCTTTTGTGGCCAGCGGCATGGCCGATGTGGGCATCGGCGTGCAGACCGCGGCCGACCGTTTCGGGCTGCACTTCATACCCTTGCTGCAGGAACGCTACTTCTTTGCCGTCAGCGGCGAGTCGCTGCAAAGGCCTGACCTGGCGCCTGTCTGGGCCATCCTGCAGTCTTCGGCCTTTCGCCGCCAGGTGGCAGCCCTCAAGGGCTACGACGCCTCGCGGACAGGCCAGATACTCGGCATTGCGGAAGCCTTGGGCGAATGACGGGCCGTCCGCGCTCAACGGGCTCGGTGGACACCGGCCGGCATGTGGGCTGCCGCCTCCCAGTGCCCTTGCCCGAACCAGTCGTCGCCGTCCAGCCAGGCCCGCAGCATGGGCAGGGCGTCCAGACCCCAGAAGGCCTTGCCGCCCGAGACCAGCGTGGGTACACCGAACAGACCGGCTGCGAGCGCGGCATCGGTGTTGGCGCGCAGGCGGGCTTTGACCTCCGGCCCGTCCGCATCCGGCCAGGGCTGGTCACGACGGGCCATGTGGTCCTGCAGAAGGACCTGCAGGTGGGTCAGGCGGGCCGGGTCGGCCGCGTCATGCCCACCCCGCCAGACATGGTGGAACAGCTGTTCGGTCACGTAGCGGCTGGTTTCGCCCGGTGCCCCGGCGGTGGCACTCGCCAGTCCCAGGCGAAGCAGCGGCAGGGGGTTGAACGGATGGCTGGCGGGCAGGTCCAGCGCCACCCCGTGCTGGCGTGCCAGCCAGAGCACCTGCCGGTAGGTCCAGTCCCGTTTGCCCGGGATTTCGGCCGGGCCCAACTGTCCGTGTGCCTTGAGCAGGCCGGCGAACAGCACCGGCCGGTAACGCACCTGCACGCTCAGACCCATGAGGGCCCGTGGCAGGCATTCGAAGGCCAGGTAGGCATAGGGCGAGATCGGGTCGTACCAGAACTCGATGTCGTGCAGGCCAGAGGGGGGCGAACTCATGGCTTTGGGCCTATCCGGCGCTGCCGTTCTTCGATCCGGCACCAGATCTGCAACCGGGCTTCGTCGGGCAATGTCCCCCAGCCTGCAATCTCGTCGATGCTGCGCCAGCACCCCCGGCAGAGGCCGCTGCCCGGGTCCATCTGACAGACCGAGACGCACGGCGATGGCACACCTGGTCGTCCGTCGCGCCGCCGCGCGTCCGCCAGGTTGACCGGCACACGGGTGGTGTTCATGCTGCCTGTGTCACATCGGCCACCGGCGCACCGGTGAGTTCGCGCAGCTCGGCCGGCGCCAATCGGAACACGGCGTGCGGGTGGCCGGCGGCCGCCCACACCACGTCAAAACGGAACAACCGTTCATCGATCAGCGTGACCGGCGGCTTCACATGCCCGACCGGCGACACCCCGCCGATGGAGAACCCGGTGGCGGCTTTCACAAAATCGGCATCGGCACGCCCGAGCTTGCCGCCATCGGGACACACCAGCGCCTGCACCTTTTTCTCATCCACCCGCAGATCACCCGAAGTGACCACCAGCACCGCGGCATCGTCGCTCTTGCGACGGAAGATGATGCTCTTGGCAATCTGGCCCAGCGCCACACCCAGCGCATCGGCCGCCTGCTGGGCGGTTCGAGCGGCGTCATCCAGCATGATCGGGTGGTGCGGGTGGCCCATGGCGGCCAGCGTACCGACCACGCGGCGCACGGCCGCGGGCAGGTCCTGGTTGTCGGCGGTGATCGCGTTCATGCCGAGATGTTAGCGGTGCTGCATCGCCCCTGCGAAACAACGGGTCAGGCCGTGGTCCGCTTGACCATGAACAGGCTGGCCCCCATGGCCATCAGCACGCCGCCGAACACCCGGTTCTGCGCCCGGCGCGCGCGGGCCGTGGCCAGCCAGCGCTGGGCGCGCGAGGCCAGAAAGGCATAGCCGTGCATGACCACCAGATCGACGCCGATGGAGGTCACGAGCAGGATCAGCAGTTGCAGCCAGAGCGGACGGCCGGGGTCGATGAACTGGGGCAGCACCGCCACCATGAACACGATGCCCTTGGGGTTGGTGACGTTGGTGAAGAAGCCCAGGGCGATGCGCTGGCGCACCGTGGGCAGGCCGACGGGGCCACGGGCGGCTTCCCGCCCGGAAGCGGCAGCGGCCGGCACCGGGGCACGCCACTGCTGCACACCCAGCCAGATCAGGTAAGCGGCACCGAGCACCTTGACCACGGTGAAGGCGGTGGCCGAGGCCAGCAGCAGCGCCCCCACCCCCACGCCGGCCACCAGCAGCACCACGGACAAGCCCAGTTGCAGTCCGACGATGGTGGCAGTGGCATGGCGCACCCCATAAGCCAGACCGTGGCTCATGGACAGCACGGCGCCGGAGCCGGGCGAGACGGCGATGACCCAGGACGCCGCAAAAAAGGCCAGCCAGACATTCAGGTCCATGTCACCCTGCCCACTTGGCCAGCAGCGCACGCGCCACGCGCGAGTTGCTGGGCCGGCCCAGCTGCTGGCTGATGAACTGGCCGGCATCCACCAGCGCGTCGAGGTCGATACC
>JALOSN010000099.1 GCA_025458415.1 Hydrogenophaga sp. | reverse complement strand
CACTCCTGGCGCAACAGCTTGCCGTTGACGATGCGCGTGGCACCGATCTGGATGATCTCGTCGCCGTCCGACGGGTTGAGCCCGGTGGTTTCGGTATCGAACACGGTGTAGACCAGGTCCACCAGTTTGCGGTCATCGAGATTGCGGGTCTGCTCGGTGGTCTTGAACAGGTCGAAGTCGTAGTACTCAGGCCGGCTTTCGTTGCGCACGAATGTGGCCGTATCGGCCTGTTCCTGAGGGTTGGCCAATGGAAGCAGAAAGCGGAAGAAGGCCTGGTGCCTGGCGCGGTCCCGCTCGAACCAGAAGGCGCCGCCGTGCCGCTCGACCACATCTCGAACGGTCAGGCGCAAGGTCTCGTTGCCGACCTTCATCGCATCCATCTCCCAGCTCATCACGGTTTCCGTGCTCATGGCCTGGCCCGACCAGACAAGATCGAGCTGGGCCTTGGCGGCGCTTCCGCTGGCCGGCGACAGCCGCAACTGCACGAACCGGACCTCGAATTCGTCGGCCAGGCGACCGGCCAGATACACCAGGGCCTGCATCAGCGTGAAGCTCTCGACCTTGAGCCAGATGGCGCTGTCGACATCCACCGCCGAAGCCGGCAGTCCCGTCATCGTCTCGATTCGCCGAATGGCGGCACCCACCAGATCCGAGCCCAGCATTTCCTCCAGGGGCCACCGTGTCTTCAGGCTGCTGGCAGTCCCGCTTTCGACTTCATGGATACGCTGCCCGAGTGTCCGGGTTTCGTCCCGGATCACGCCCAGAAACCGATCACGCATCGCCGGCTCGATGTCGGGGTAATCCAGCATGTCCAGCGCTGCCTGCATATTGGCCAGGGCGGCCCTGCTGCGTTCCGTCAACGTGTGCAGCACCTGGTCGCGGGTTGACTCGTCTTCAAAGTCGCGGGTGATGTTCTCAAGCATGAGCACAAACCCGGTCAGTTCGACACGGTCGGCGGCCGCTTCCGCCATCTGCGCCTGTACCGACCGCACCGGCGCCATCTGCACCCTCAGCAGCTGACCCGCTGCGGTGCTGGTCACAAACTGGGCCGAGGGCTGGGCGGCGCCCCGCAACATGCGCTGCTGGATGTTGTCCAGGGCGTGGGCGACCAGCTTGCGGTCAAACACCGCATAGATGGATCGTCCCAGTCCGATCAGTTCGGCGCCACCGGCCACGCCCGGCGCCTGCGACAAGGCCTTGAACTGCATGCGCGCGCGGTTGTTGTAGAGCAGGATGCGGCCATCGAGGTTGCAAACCACCACGCTCTGGGTCAACTCCGACATGAGGGCCGCCAGCCGGGTCCTTTCCTGTTCGATGCCCTGGGCCGCGGCCCGAACCTTGTCGTCCATCTGCCGGCGCAGCTCTTCGCGCTGACCGACCAGCTGGTTGAACAGGTCGGTCAGCACCTTGGTCTCGACGTTGCCTTTGGGTTTGAGCTCGCGGACCACATCGGTGCGCAGCAGCACCTGCGCTTCCTCGGCCAGTTGGACCGACGGCGTGACCCAGTGGTCAAACCAGCGCTTGAGGGCCCAGGCGATCGCCGCCATGCCGCCTCCCCAGGTCAGCGAGATCAGCAGCCAGCGATCCCCCAGCAGCTCGACCACGCCGGCCCGCGCGGCCGGCTCCAGGGTGGAGCCCACCAGCGCAAAGGTCAGCAGCAGCCAACCGATGGACAGGACCGCGGCTGCCGCCAGCAGCCACCAGAGACGGCGATCGGTCCGCTGCTGTGCGCTCATGGACATGCCCTCCGTGCGGCGCTCATGCCACCTCTCCCAGCATCTCGCGCACCTTCTGCACCAGCTCCTTGGTCGAGAAGGGTTTGGTCATGTACGCATTGGCACCGAGGGCCAGGCCCTTGGCCACATCGGTATCCCGACCCTTGGCCGTCAGCATCAGTATCAGCGTGTCTCGAAGGGACTCGCTCGCTCGCACCTCGTGGCAGACGTCGAAGCCGGTCTTCACGGGCATCATCACGTCCAGCAGCACCAGGGCCGGGCGCTCTTTCTCGATGGCTGCCAGGGCTTCCTGCCCGTCCCTGGCCACCACCACCTCGTAGCCCTCGCGCTTCATCAGGAACTCCAGCGAGATCAGGATGTTCGGCTCGTCATCGGCGATCAGGATTTTCTTGCTCATCGGTCTGTTCTCCTCTTGTCTCGGTCTTCTCCGGCGGGCTCCCAAGGCAGGGAGAACCCGAAACACGCACCCTGGCCGGGCGTGGAGTCCAGCCACAGGTCACCGCCAAAATGGTTCACGATCTGACGGCTGATGGGCAGTCCCAGACCCGTTCCCCCGGGGCGGTAGTGCTGGTCACCAGACACCTGGCGAAAGCGCTCGAACACCATGGCGTGCTGGTCCGGTGCGATGCCCGGGCCGTTGTCCTGAACCTCCACCTGGACACCCCAGGCGTCGTGGCGCAGGCGGACACCGACCACCCCGGCTCCCCTGGGCGCGTACTTGGCGGCGTTGGACAGCAGGTTCAAGACCACCTGGGTGATACGGTCCGCATCGGCGCGCACCGCGCGACCCGGTTCATCCAGATCCAGCTCCACACGAATACCGCCTTCACGGAAGGTTTCAGCCATGGTGCTGACGGCCTGCTCCAGCAATTCCTTCATGTCGATGTCGTCCGTGTGCCATTCCGCATGACCCGCCTCGATCTTGGCCATGTCCAGGACCTGGTTCACAAGGCGGCTCAGGCGCTCGGTCTCTGTGACGATGATGCCCAGAAACTGCTGGCGCTGCTCTGACGCCATATCCGGATCATCCCGCATCAGCTCGGAAAAGGCCCTGATCGACGTCAAGGGCGTGCGCAGTTCATGGGTCACGGACGACATGAAATCGTCCTTGAGGCGGTCCAGGCTCTTGAGTTTGTCGTTGGCCTCACGCAGTTCTGCCGTGGCACGCTCCAGCGAATGTGATTTCTCCTCCAGCGCGTGGGAATAGGCTCGCAGCTGAGAGGCCTCGTCCAGGATGCGCATCACGTCATCAATGTCCAGCGCCTCCTCCTCGACCACGGAGGCCACCATCACACGGGCCGAGGCACTGCCGATGGCGCCGGCCAGCTGCGTCTCGACAAACTGCACCAGCCGCGCATCGGCCGGGATCTGGTCCACACCGCTCACGCCGACCCGCCGGGCATAGTCGGCGAACAGCCTGTGGGCCTGCTCGACGCCCAGGAACCGCCCGGCCAGCGGGAGCAGATCCGAGACCTGCGCCTTGCCTTGCCAGAACACCGGGCGCGACGAGGCGGTCCGGTTGAACACATCGACGAACAGCAGGGCCTGGCTGGTTTCCCTGGCGGTCGGCGAGCGCCAGAGCGACACCCCCACATAGGCACCGACGTTCGCCAGCAGACTCCAGAACAGCGAATGCGTCAGGTTGTCCAGGCCCGACAGACCGAGCAGGGCCTCCGGTTTGAGCAGGCCCCAGCCGAGCAGACCATGCTCCAGGAAGTCCGCGTCCAGAAGCCAGCCGGACTTGGCCAGCGACGGAAGCATCAGGGTGTAGGCCCAGAGCGCAAAACCCAGCAGCAGACCGGCCAGCGCGCCGCGCTGCGTTCCGCCCTTCCAGTACATGCCGCCCAGCAGGGCGGGCGCAAACTGGGCCACGGCCGCGAAGCTGATCAGCCCGATGCTGACCAGCGCGTAGGCCTCACCGGCCAGATGGAAGTAAAGGTAGCCCAGCAACAGGATGCCGAGGATGGCGACCCGGCGAATGCCCAGCAGCAGACCGGTCAGATCGCCGCTGGCCCGCGCGCCGAAGCGGCGCATGCGCAGCAGCCAGGGCATCACCAGGTCATTGCACACCATGGTGGAGACGGCGATGGCTTCCACGATCACCATGCCGGTGGCAGCCGACAGTCCACCGACAAAGGCAAACAGCGCCAGCACCGTGTAGCCCTGCGACAGCGGCAGCGACAGCACGAAGGTTTCAGGATCCATGGCGCCGCTGCCGAAATGCAGCAACCCTCCCATGGCGATCGGCAGCACGAACAGGTTGATGAGGAACAGGTACAGAGGGAACACCCAGACAGCGCGCCTCAGGTGTTGCTCATCCACGTTTTCCACCACCATCACCTGAAACTGGCGCGGCAGGAAGATGACCGACAGCATGGCCAGCAGGATCAGGCCGAACCACTGGGCATAGGCGAACGGCTGTCCCTGTCCGAACTGCAGCAGGCGCCGCAACTCGGGGTTGTCCCAGGCACGGTCGAAGATCGCGACCGGATCGGAGAACAGTCCGAAACTGACAAACAGACCGACCGCCAGGAAAGCCACCAGCTTGACGACCGACTCGAACGCGATCGCTGCCACCATGCCTTCGTGCCGTTCCGTGCTGTCCAGATGGCGTGCACCAAACACCATGGTGAACCCGGCCAGAGCCAGGGCCACATAGAAGGTGCCGTCCTGCAGCCATGCCTGGTTGGTCGTGGGCACAGACCCGAGGGGTGTGGTCAGCAGCGCATAGCCGCTGGAAATGGCCTTGAGCTGCAAGGCGATGTACGGAACGATGCCAACCACCGTGATCAGGGTCACCAGGCCGGCCAGGGTCGGGCTCTTGCCATAGCGGCTGGCGATGAAGTCGGCGATCGAGGTGATGCGGTAGGTCTTGGCAATGCGGATCATCTTGCGCACCACCATCCAGGCCAGCACCATGGCCAGCATCGGGCCCAGGTAGATGGGCAGGAACCACACGCCCGAACTGGCGGCCCGGCCCACGCTGCCGAAGTAGGTCCAGGCGGTGCAGTAGACCGCCATGGACAGGGCGTACACCCAGGCATTGCCGATCACCGAACGCCCTTGCCGGGCTCGGCTGTCGCCCCAGTGTGCAATGGCAAACAGCAGCAACAGGTAGGCGAAGGAAACCGCAAGGACGACGCCGGAGGACAGCATGTCCTGGCCTCAGCGGTCGGCCTCGCCGCCCGTGTGCTCGCGATCGTGGCTGCGCTCGACCACCCAGGCCAACGCCGCAATCAGCAGGCCCCAGAGCACAAAAAGCGCCAGCGGAAAAAGAGGCAGGCCGAGCACGCGGACGTCCACGTCCCACAAGGCCAACAGGGGGAAGTTCAGCGCGAGCCAGCCGGCGACAAAAAGGGCCACCAGCCTTTGTGCGCCCAAGCCTTGAAACATCGGTGTCTCCTCGATCGGTGGTGCAGTGCGTGGCTGCCTACTCTCCCCCCTATTGTGCGCCTTCCTCTGACCTTCTCCTTACGTTGCAACGCAACAATGAAAAAGGCGGCAGGGCCTTCACCCTGCCGCCTAGCGACCAGGCCCTACAGAGGTCAGCTGGCCGCGAGCATTTGCCAGGTGTCCACCACCGAGTCCGGGTTCAGCGAGATGGAGCTGATGCCCTCGTCCTTGAGCCACTGGGCAAAGTCCGGGTGGTCGCTGGGTCCCTG
>JALOSN010000098.1 GCA_025458415.1 Hydrogenophaga sp. | reverse complement strand
CGGACCTCGGCGGCCTTGGTCATGGCGTCTGCCGCCTCGATGGCCGGAACCAGTCCCCGTGTCTCGATCATGCCCAGGGCGATCCCTGTGGTGTTCTGCGCCATAGCGGTTCTCCGTCAGGATGGGTGGAAGGTGAGGGGTCGGTCTTCAGGCGGCCGGGGAGGATGGCAGGATCCCCTCGACCTCGTTGTGCACGCGGGCGATGATGTGGGCGGCCACCAGGCCGTCGCCCACGCGCTCGCAGGCATCGGCGCCGGCGCGCACGGCGGCGTTGACCGCCCCCGTCTCGCCGCGCACCAGCACCGTGACATAGCCACCACCCACGAACTGGCGGCCAATCAGCCGCACTTCGGCGGCCTTGGTCATGGCGTCCGCCGCCTCGATGGCCGGAACCAGGCCGCGTGTTTCGATCATGCCCAGGGCAATACCTGTCGTGTTGGCCATTGCTGTACTCCTTCAATTGCGCCGGGCATCGCCCAGACTGGGTTGCAAAAAAATCAGGTCTTCGTGGCTGGATGATTGATCCCGGCCAGCCCCGGGTCCTTCGCGTCAACCGGTGGCGCATCGTCGTGGCCCCACTGGTCGATGATTCCGCAGATCGTCAGATCGGTCGTGGTGTCGGCGCCGGGCATGGCCAGCCGCGCAGCGGTACCGGTGGTGGCAAACACCCAGCGGCCGACCGGTGCACCGACCGCATCGGTGGCCACCGACACCACCCCGGCGGTGCTGCGCACCACCCGCAGGGCATGGCTGCCCAAACCCGGCACACGACGGGTGCAGACCAGCTCGTCTTCCACGCGCAGGATGTCCATCTCAGGCACCCTCCCCCGACCACTGGTCGATGATCCCGACGATGGTCAGGTCAGAAGGAAAGTCCTTGGCGCCCGCCGCATCGCGCGCAGCGGACGAGCCGACACAGATCACCCAGTCGCCGGGCACGCAGCCCACCGCATCGACCGCCACGCTTCGGGCGCCTCCGGTCTTCTCCTGCACCACCAGCAGCGGCCTGTGACCGAACGCATCGATGCGGTTGGTCGAGACCAGGGTTTTCTCCACACGCATGATCTTCATGTCGCTCTCCTGCCCTCAGTGCGTGGGGTGGAGCTGGTCACCCAGCCCAACAAAGCTCGGGCGCTCGCGGCCACGCCGGTCGCTCACAGCCACCTCGCAGTGCAGCAGACCGCGCCTGTGCAGATCGGGGTAGCGCGCCTGGACCGCAGCGGCCACCCGGCGGCCACGCTGGACCGCGCGCTCGCGAGACCCCGGCACGGCAGACGCGTAAGTGAAGTGCACCAGCACCGGCAGAGGCAGGCCGCGTCGCATGTTCAGTGCGGTGAAGATGCGCACCCCCACATCCAGGTCGGCAGCCCCCTCCTCCACCGTGTCGAGGTGGGCGTAATAGAACTGGTTGCGCAGCTGCAGCTGCTCCAGCATGTCGCCGGCACAGATGAAGTGCTCGTCGTGTCCGATCACGGCGTAGCGGCCGGCGTGGTGCTCGATCACGTATTCGATCTGTGACAGGTTGGCGACCAGCCACGCACCGGCCAGGGCCTGCATGCCGTGCGCCCCGCCCCGGGCGCCCAGCCCGCCCAGGTCGTGCACATGCCCCGCCACCGCCCGCCGGATATGGTCCATGGCCCGCTCGGCCTCCATGCCCACCGTCTCGCGGTACAGGCTGGCGCTGTCCAGAAACCGGTCGGTGTGGATGCGTCCCCGCACATCCGGCAGGTGGATGCGGATGGCATCCAGATCGGTGTCCAGTCCCATGAGCATCAGATCCGGCGCCCGGTCGGGGCCGAACTGCTCGGCCACTGCCTGGTGCAGCCCCTGCAGCCGCCCGATGGCCTCGGCCATCGCCACCGCATCCTGGCTGCCGTGTGCGGCGCAGCCCTGGTCACAGGCGCTGGACGAGCTGAAATGGTAGACCGCCACCTTGAGGTGGTTCAGCTGCCCGTCTTCCCCGGCCACGATGCGTTCGAGCTGGCGCTGGCTCCAGTCGGCCACGTCGTTCTCGATATCGAACAGGGCGCCCGCATAGGCCTTGAGCAGCACGCCCTCGCTGGCGGCGGTGCGCAGAATGAAAGGCAGCAGGCCCTGAAGGCGCCCGTCCGCACAGGGACTGATGTCCACCGTGTGGTAGCCACAGGCCCGCAGCACATCCGGCTGAACCGGCAAACGGGTACGCCAGGGCGCCTGGTCGGCGTCAACGCCTTCGATGCAACGGCCGATGGCCTTGAATGTGCCGTAGGCGTACAGGCCGGCCATGTCCACCCCCGATACCCAGGCGTTGTCCAGGGCCTCGTCGGGCCAGCGAAAACCCAGGCGCTGCTCGGACACGGCCTGCGCCTGCCGGGCGAAATCCTGGTCGTGCTGGCGCGCAGACAGGGCGCGCAGCACTTCCTCGATGGCGCCAAAGCGCCCCTGAATGGTCTGCTCGTACCGGTACAGGGCCGCATTCACATCTCGGTCCACCAGTGGGTGCTCGCAGCTGCGCCCCTCACCCGGCACGCAAGCCGGGTGAGGCCGCGTCGCTTCAGGCGCCAAGCTCGCCGCCCGGATCACCGACGCACGCGCGACCGCGCTGGCATGGGCCGCGGTATCGCGGACACGACGCAGGGCGAGCTGGCGCTTGTGGGTGTTCATGGCTGGAATGGCCATTGGTCAGCGGTCAGCCTCGGGCACCACCGGAGAGCGTCACCGTGGCTCCCCGCTCGGTGTTACCGGACGAGCCGGTGACCCGGCTGGGTTTGATCTCCGGCCGTGGCACGTCCCGCAGCGCGCGGGCATCCACACCGGCGCCCCGCGGTTCGCCGCGTTGCGACGGGTTGCGCGTGGACGACGACGCCCCTTCGGTGCCGGTGACACGGCCTGCCGAACTCCAGGCGTCGCCGGTGACGCGCACGCCACGCTGGCTGCCTTCACCGGTCAGCCGGCCGGGCTGCGGCGATGCCGCGACATCGATCGGCGGATCGGACCTTCCAGGCGTGGCCCAGGCCGCGACCTGGGCTCCGCGGTGACGGAACTCCGGTGTGCCCGTGATCAATCCGCCGGCCTTGTTCCCGGGACCAGTGATGCGGTCCTCGGCCTGAGAGGGCAAACCGGTGATGTCCTGCTGCCGGCGGCTGTCGGCCTGGCGGGCGGGCGTCTGGATGCTGAAGTCGGCCGGCGCCGCCTCCACAGGCTCGACGACCGCTTCCGGAAAGCGCCTGAGCCAGCGGCTGCTCACGGTGCACGAGGCATGCAGGTTGTCGGGACCCGTGTAGGCCGTGCCGGTGACCGGCTCGCAGGCACCCCGCTCATCCCCGGTGATGTCACCGCCGCCGACACCGGGCACATCACCTGTCAGCGCCTGCACACGCCAGCCCGCCTCGGTCAGACCCGAACGGCCCGGGCGTGCCACCGCGTACTGGCTGCCGCTCAGGGACCGGGAGGCACCCGCTTCGGTTCCCGTGACCTTCTGGCGGCCCTGGCCGACCGATGTCCCGGTGACTGTCTGCTGGCCACGGCTGGACATCACGCTGACCTTGTGCGGATGGCTGGGCGGGTGCGCAACACAGCGCTCCCGATCCTGTGGCGACAGGTACTGCGTTCCGGTCACGCTCCGGCAAAGGCCTGTTTCCTGGCCGGTCACGCGCGTGTCCGCCCCCATTGACGGGCCTGTCACCCCGCGTTTCTCGTCCCGTCGCACCGGCTCCCGCCCGACCGCCCCGGCCGCCGGTCGCTCCGCGCAGAACCGATCGACATCCTCGACCCCCAGATACTCGTCACCGGTGATGCTGCGGCAGGTGCCCGCCTCGTTGCCGGTGACCCTGGCACCGCGCTGGGACGGCAGGCCGGTGACCCGCTGCCCCTGCTGGGTGTGGCTGGTGTCGATGGCGGGCAGGTCGACCCGCGTCGGCCGCGTGCGCACGCGCCCGCTCGGCCTGGGCTGGGTGGCGGCTGCCGTCGCCAGCCCGCTTTTGCCATGGCGGGCCATCGCCTCGCGCCGGGCGCGGGCGGCGTCACGCCCGTTGGCTGCGGCGGTCCCGGCCGGACGGGACACGCTGGTGGCATGCACTGGCGTTGCCGCTGCCTGGCATGCACCGCCGCACGAAAGTCCCACTCCGCAGGAACAGCCCGCGCAGGGCGACATGCTCTGGGCTTGCGCGGATGCGGCGCGAGATACCACGGACGAGGTCTTGACCAGGGCCGTACGTCCCCGGGACGCCAGGGCGGCGCGCCGTTGCCGGGCCAGATCGCGGCCCGACAGGGTCGCGCCGGGGGTGCTGCTGGAATAGGCCGCTGGATTCATGGTCGGGCTCCCGGTCCGTTGTCGAAACGCTTGCACAAAGGGGTTGTCAGCGATACACGACAAAGGCCATGCCCTGGCTCTGGGCATAGTTGTCGTAGGCGACAAAACGCACGAGGTGATCCGGGAACTCGCGATGGCAGGCCTCGATCTCGGCCAGCACCGCGTCGATGTTCTGTTCACCGAACAGGGGCAGCTTCCACATGTACCAGAAGCTCACGCTCGCAGGGGTTCCCCGCTCGCTGTGCTCGACTGCCGGATTCCAGCCCTGTGCGATGCAATAGGCAATCTGGCGACGCACCTGGTCCGGCGTCATGGGCGGCAGGAAAGAAAAGGTCTCGTACCGGAGCGTCTGCTTGTAGGCTTGAACGGCCATGATGAAATTCCTTCAGATCAAGGGGATGAATCGGCTTCGGTCAGGCGGCAGGCCGCTCACTTGTGGGCGAGGTCCAGCTTGTCCACCGTGTCGAACTCGAACTTGATTTCCTTCCAGGTCTCCATGGCGATCTTCAGTTCGGGGGAGTGCTGTGCCGCGGCGGTCAGGATCTCCTTGCCCTCGCGCTCCAGCTGGCGGCCCTCGTTGCGGGCCTGCACGCAGGCCTCCAGGGCCACGCGGTTGGCATGGGCTCCGGCGGCATTGCCCCAAGGGTGGCCGAGCGTGCCGCCACCGAACTGCAGCACCGAGTCGTCCCCGAAGATGGTCACCAGCGCAGGCATGTGCCAGACATGGATCCCACCTGAGGCCACGGCCAGGGCACCCGGCATGGAGCCCCAGTCCTGGTCGAAGAAGATGCCGCGCGAACGGTCCTCCGGAATGAAGCTCTCGCGCAGCAGGTCGATCCAGCCCAGCGTCGAGGCGCGGTCCCCTTCAAGCTTGCCCACCACGGTGCCGGTGTGCAGGTGGTCACCACCCGACAGGCGCAGGATCTTGGTCAGCACACGGAAATGGATGCCGTGGTGCGGGTTGCGATCGATCACCGCGTGCATGGCGCGGTGGATGTGCAGCAGCATGCCGTTGTCACGGCACCAGTTCGCCAGGCCCGTGTTGGCACAGAAGCCGCCGGTGATGTAGTCGTGCATGATGATCGGCGCGCCGATCTCCTTGGCGTACTCGGCG
>JALOSN010000097.1 GCA_025458415.1 Hydrogenophaga sp. | reverse complement strand
CGAGCATCAGTGGGCGTCCTCGGGTGCTTCGAGCACGTAGCCCATGCCGCGCACGGTCTGGATCAGGCGCGGTTCGAATCCATCGTCCACCTTGGCCCGCAAACGCCGCATGGCCACTTCGATCACGTTGGTGTCGCTGTCGAAGTTCACGTCCCACACCTGGGATGCGATCAGGGAGCGCGGCAGCACCTCTCCGTGGCGGCGCATCAGCAATTCCAGCAGACCGAATTCCTTGGCCGTCAGATCGATGCGTTTGCCGGACCGGGTCACCCGTCGGCGCAGCAGATCGAGCTCCAGATCGGCCACTTTCATCGAGGTGGCTTCCAGGCCTGAACGGCCGCGCCGCAGGATCGTCCGGACCCTGGCCAGCAACTCGGCAAAAGAAAACGGCTTGACCAAGTAGTCGTCGGCCCCCAGCTCCAGGCCCTTGACACGGTCTTCGACCTGATCGCGTGCCGTCAGGAACAGCACGGGCATCTGGCGCCCCTGGCTGCGCAGGTTCTTGAGCACCTGCCATCCGTCCATGCCAGGCAGCATGACGTCCAGGATCACCAGATCGTGATCGCCTTCCAGGCCATGGTGCAGACCATCAACGCCGTTGGTGACTAGGTCCACGGCGTAGCCCGCCTCGCGCAGACCTTGCTTCAGGTAGTCGCCGGCTTTGGGTTCGTCTTCAACGATCAGAATTTTCACGTTCACATTCTCCTGACCGCAAGTTTGCCCTCAGCGGAGCGGGCGTGACCGAAGCTGACATTTTTGTAATCTGACCGACAGGGAAGTGACGAACTCGCGCCGCCAGAATCCGCACCACTTGATCTGCATCAAAAGGAGCGAAAGCAGTGAAATCTTTGTTTTGTCACCGAGCCACAAGCCAACTACTGGTGGCGGGCCTGTTGGCCCTGCCGCTGGCGCTCTCAGCGCAAACGGCCAGCCCTTCGCAAGAACCCGACTGGCGCCGGGCCAACGACGCGGTGGGTGCACTCAAGCGTGGGCATGCCGACGTGCTCAAGTGGGAACAGGCCAATGCGGGGGCGTCCACCACGACGCCGGGTAGTACCACGGGTGTTGCCATTCCCAACGCAGAGGCCGCAGTTCGTATGGCCTGGACGGTCCATCGTGAACTGGCTCGTCCATTGTCGAAACTGGGTCCCCTGAATGAACAACTGATCGCAGAAGGCCGCTGGACAGAACTCGACTCCAGCCTACAACGGCGCGTCGAAGATGCTGGTGAGGTGCTGGAGGTGGCTGCAGCGGGGCGCAAAGCCTGGGTTGAAGCTGTGGCCGCTCAACAGGTTCTGAAACACCAGCGCGACATGATGGAGGCCGCCCAGGTCGCCCTTGAACTGGGGCAGCGCATGGTGACGGTGGGCAACTGGAGCAAGTTGCAACTGTCGCAAGTTCAACTCGCGGCATCGACCGCCCGCATGAATCTCCGGCGGGCGCAGCAAGCCGCCGCCCAGGCCCAAAACAAATTGGTCAAGACGATGGGGCAAACGGGTTTGCAGGATGGGTTTGTGCTCCCAGACCAGCTTCCCGCCATCCCGGCGCAGGCCATGACGGAAGCCGATCTGCAAAAGCGTGCCGACGCGATCCGCAACCAATTGCCTGGAGCTGAGAGCCTGCGCAACCGAGCGCTGGCCAGAGGCGCCATGAAGGTTTACTGGGCCGCCCATGCGCTGGCGCAGGACAGCCAAGGGGATGTGCTGAAGACCCGTGAGTTCATCACCGAAGAAACGGTGCTGCACTACAACGGCATGCTCAAAAGCGTCTGGGATCTGCTGGACGAGGTGCGCAACCAGTCCCAAGCCACGGTAGACGCCATTGGCGCACAGCGCGACTTCTGGATCGCCGAGACCGATCTTCAGTGGGTCTTGCAGGGCGGAGAACCGGACAGCTTCGTCTCGCTGGGTGGTGCCGGTGGAGATGCACCGACTGCGGCCGCACATTGAAAGGACACAACACATGACAAACACAAACTCCAGACGACAGTTTTTTGCCGGCGCCGCCGCATCCGTGGCCGGCCTGGCCGTGGCCCGTTCCGCCCTGGCTGGTTTGCCAGAGCCCGTCATCCAGACGTCGGTCGAAACCGCTCCGCCTTTGATCCCGACAACCGGTCGGCCCTACAACCCGGTGGTCACCCTGAATGGCTGGACACTGCCATGGCGCATGAACGATGGTGTCAAGGAATTCCACCTGGTGGCCGAGCCCGTGGTGCGCGAGGTCTCACCGGGCTTCAAAGTGAACATGTGGGGTTACAACGGCCAGAGTCCGGGACCCACCATCGAAGTGGTGGAAGGCGACCGCGTGCGCATCTTCGTGACCAACAAGCTGCCGGAACACACCACCATCCATTGGCACGGTCAGCGTCTGCCCAGCGGCATGGACGGTGTGGGCGGCCTGAACCAGCGCGCCATCCCCGTGGGCAAGACCTATGTGTATGAGTTCGAGGCACGGCGTCCTGGCACCTTCATGTATCACCCGCATGCGGACGAAATGGTGCAGATGGCCATGGGCATGATGGGCATGTGGGTGACCCACCCCAAGGCCAAACACCCGCACATCAGCGAGGTGGACCGGGATTTCTGCTTCCTGCTCAATGCGTTTGACGTGGAGCCAGGCAGCAAGACACCCAAGATCAACACCATGACGGATTTCAACATCTGGTGCTGGAACAGCCGGGTGTTCCCGGCCATCGACACGCTGAACGTGCGATTGAACGACCGGGTGCGCATCCGGGTGGGCAACCTCACCATGACCAACCACCCGATCCATCTGCATGGTCACGAATTCCTGGTCACCGGCACCGATGGCGGGCCGACGCCACCGTCCACCCGCTGGTACGAGGTCACCACCGATGTGGCCGTGGGGCAGATGCGCCAGATCGAGCTGATCGCCGACGAAGAAGGTGACTGGGCCATGCATTGCCACAAGAGCCACCACACCATGAACGCCATGGGGCACGACGTGCCCACGATGATTGGCGTGGACCACCGCGGCCTGGTCAAGAAGATCCAGAAGGTGGCGCCCGACTACATGCTCATGGGTGAACGCGGCATGGCCGACATGGGCGAAATGCAGATGCCCATTCCCGACAACACGGCCCCCATGATGACCGGCACCGGCCAGTTCGGCCCGCTGGAGATGGGCGGCATGTTCACGGTCTTCAAGGTCCGCAAGGACCAGAAGCCGGGTGACTACAAGGACCCAGGCCCGTACAAGTTCCCCGAAGGCACCGTGGCCTACGAGTGGAACGGCGCACTTCCCCCGACACCGCGTCCTGCGGCCAGCAGCGACACCACACCGGCCACCGCCCAGGCGATCAAGCCCACCGCCAAAGGCATGTCGCACTGAGCGCTCAGCGTATCCAAGTTCACCTCAACTGTTTCCCAACCACAACCCTGAAAGACAACCATGAAATTCGTCAAGTTCAATAGCGCTTCCCGTGCTGGCTTTGTTTTCGCTGCTGCGGCTTTGGCAGCTTCCGCCACGTTCGCTGGTGGCACCCACGGCGGTGGGCACGATGAGTCGCCGATCGGCGAGGCCGGTGTCGCCGCAAACGTCACACGCACGATTGAAGTGGACGCCGCAGACAGCATGCGCTTCACGCCTTCGAACGTGTCGGTGAAAAAGGGTGAAACCATCCGTTTCGTCATCAAGAACTCCGGCAAAGTGCCGCATGAGTTCAGTCTCGGAACGGAAAAGGAGCTCAAAGAGCACTACGAGGTCATGAAGAAGAACCCGGGCATGGAGCACGAAGAAGCCAACAAGATCTCGCTCAAGCCTGGCAAGCAAGGTGAAGTTATCTGGCGCTTCACCAAGCCCGGCGTGGTGAACTTCGCCTGCTTGCATGTGGGCCACTACGAGGCCGGCATGAAGGGCCAGGTCAAGGTGGCAGCCAAGTAAGCGGCTTTCCGATCATCACAACCTCTACCCAACGACACAAGGATTCACGATGAAACTGCGACTGGTTCTGAGTGCAACCGCTCTGGCCTTCACGGCCTTTGCAGTCAACCCCGTGTTCGCTCAGATGAACATGGACCACGGAAAAATGGGCATGGCAGCCATGCCCGGCATGACCGACGGCGAGGTCCGCAGGATCGACAAAGAGGCGGGCAAGATCACCATCAAGCACGGTGAAATCAAGCACATGGAAATGCCTGGCATGACCATGGTCTTCGTGGTCAAGGACAAGGCCTTGCTGGAGAAGACCAGCGTCGGCGCCAAGATTCAGTTCATGGCCACGAACGAGAACGGTCAGATGACGGTGACGGACATCCAACCGGCGAAGTGATCCTTCACCGTTTCAAGTCACTCCGGTTAGCTGCGGCCGTCCTTGCTCTGGCAGGGGTTGCCGCAGCCTTTTTCGGGTGGCGATCTCCTGACCTCTTCCGATCAGAGCCTGTCGGGCTGCTTCGACCTGACGACGCCGTGATGCTCAAGCAAGGCGCGCTGATCTACCAGGTCCGGTGCGCCAGCTGCCATGGCGTGAAGCTGGAGGGGCAAGCCAACTGGAGAGAAAGGGCCCCAGACGGGCGATTGCCAGCGCCGCCCCATGACGAAAGCGGTCACACCTGGCACCACCCGGACGATGTGCTGTTTCAGCTAACCAAGGACGGCGTGGCGAAAGCCGCAGGGCTTGCGGACTACGCGACCAACATGCCCGCCTTCGGCGATTCCCTCAGCGACGCCGACATCGTCGCCGTGCTGTCCTGGATCAAGTCCCAGTGGCCACCCGAGACACGGTCCCAGCACGACGAACTCAACCGCCAGGCGAGCCAGCGTTCGCAACACTGAACCTGACTTCTTTGTCATCTTCGGGTCATCTTGCCGACCCTGATCGATTTCTACAGTGACTGCATGGCGTGAAGGCGTGACACGCACCACCCGGTGACCGATCACCTCCATGCCAGCTCTGGCAATCCCGCCAGCAGCCAGTCATGAAAGGAAATGGACATGTCCAAGTTGATTCGCTCTCTGGTGGCAGCTGCCATCGCCGGCATTGCGTTCGCGGCCGCTGCGCAGCAAACCGCAGACCATACCCAGCACCATCCGGCCACCTCGGCGGCCAGCACCGCAACCCAGCAGGCTGCACCTCAGGCTGGTATGCCCATGGGCATGTCTTCGATGCCGCAGATGCAGGAGCACATGCAGCAGCACATGGCCGCCATGCAGGCACTGCGCGCCAAGATGGCAGCGGCCAAAACGCCGGCCGAACGCCAGTCTCTGATGGCAGAACACATGAAGGCGATGCAGGAGGGCATGGACATGATGAAGGGCATGAAGTCCATGGGGGGCATGCCCGGGATGGGTACCCCTGGCGCCGCCACGCCGGACCTGACCCAGCGCCATCAAATGATGGAGATGCGCATGGACATGATGCAGAACATGATGGAAATGATGATGCAGCGCATG
>JALOSN010000096.1 GCA_025458415.1 Hydrogenophaga sp. | reverse complement strand
GCTAGTGGAGACGACCCATGGCCACCTTTCCCATCACCAGGCGCGGCGCAGAGCAACTCAAGTCGGAGTTGCACAGACTCAAGACGGTCGATCGGCCGACCGTGATCCAGGCCATTGCCGATGCGCGCGCACAGGGCGACCTGAGCGAGAACGCCGACTACGATGCCGCGAAGGAACGCCAGGGCTTCATCGAGGGCCGGATTGCCGAGATTGAGGGCAAGCTGTCGGCGGCCCAGATCATTGATCCGAGCACCCTGGATGCCGGTGGCCGGGTGGTGTTCGGCAGCACGGTCGACCTGGAAGACGAAGAGTCGGGCAGGGCCGTCACCTACCAGATCGTGGGAGAGGATGAAGCGGATCTCAAGCTGGGCCTGATCAATGTGAGCAGTCCGATTGCCCGGGCCCTGATCGGCAAGGAAGAGGGCGACGTAGCCGAAGTCCAGGCGCCCGGCGGTACGCGACGGTACGAGATCGTGGCCGTTCGCTACGAATGACCACATGCACAGGCTCGCTCTGTTTCTGGCTGCGCTCTGGTGGGGCGGTATCTCCGCCCTGAGCTTTCTGGCGGTACCGACCCTGTTTGGGACGCTGGACGGACCGGCGAAGGCCGGTCCGGTGGCCGCGCAGCTGTTCAGCTACCAGAGCTATGCGGGTTTGCTGATCGGGATGGTCTTGCTGGTGATCCTGCGCCGCGATCGCAACAGGGCTCTGTTTCGCGGTCCGGATGGGGCTGAGGGCATCGCCGACGCCGACCTGGCGCGCATGCAGCGCAGTCTGACCACCATGGGTTTTGTGCTGCTGGGCATGTTGCTCGCGCTGGTGCAGGAGTTCGGTGTGGCCCACAAGATCGTCACCGCCCGGGCAACCGGTGGTGACCTGAAGCTGTGGCACGGGATCGGAACCCTCATGGTGCTCGGACAGTGGCTGTGCGCGGCGTCGGTGCTGTGGCGCCTGTCCCGACCAGAACCCGAAGCACCTGCAGCGGCGAACTGACGGTTCTCTGCCGCTGCCGGGGGTCACGCCCTTTCTGCGGCGTCCAGTGTGTTGGCCATCAGCATGGTGATGGTCATCGGGCCGACACCGCCCGGAACCGGTGTGATCCAGCTGGCCACCTCCCTCACACTGGCAAAATCCACGTCGCCGCAGAGCTTGCCCTGATCGTCACGGTTCATGCCAACGTCCAGCACCACGGCGCCTGGTTTGACCATGTCGGCCGTCAGGAGGTGGCGCTTGCCCACCGCCGCAACGATCACGTCTGCCTGCAAGGTCATGGCCTTGAGATTGGCCGTGGCGCTGTGGCAGATGGTCACCGTGGCACTCTTCTGCAGCAGCATCATGGCCATCGGTTTCCCCACGATGTTGCTGCGTCCGATGACCACCGCGTGCTTGCCACGCAGGTCATAGTGGATCGACTCCAGCATCTTCATGCAGCCGTAGGGCGTGCAGGGCCAGAAGCCGGGCAGTCCGGTCATCAGCGCTCCTGCGCTGGCGACGTGGAATCCATCGACGTCCTTGCCAGGCGAGATCGCCTCGATCACCTTGTGGGCGTCCATGTGTGCCGGCAGCGGCAACTGCACCAGGATCCCGTGGATGGAGGGGTCCTCATTCAGGGCCGCCACCCGGGCCAGCAGTTGAGCCTCGCTCATCGAGGCTGGCCAGGTTTCGAGAACGGAATGCATGCCGGTCTCGGCGCAGGCCTTGACCTTGTTGCGGACATAGACCGCAGACGCTGGATCGTCACCGACCAGAATCACAGCGAGACCTGGCGTCACACCACGTTCTTTGAGGGCTTGCACGCGTGCGGCAACGTCAGCGCGGATTTGTCGGGACAGGGCTATGCCGTCGATCAGCTGGGCGCTCATGTCGAATTCTTTCAGAGGTGGAGCAGTTGAATGAAAAACGCCCGCGTGACCGCGGGCGTGCGATGTCGGGTGGTGGTTGTGGTCAGACCTTGGCCGGGCTCTGTCCCAGCGCGATCTTGAGCAGGTCGGCCACCGTGTTGGCACCCAGCTTCTCCATGATGTTGGCCCGATGCGCCTCCACCGTCTTGATGCTGATGCCGAGGTCATCGGCGATCTGCTTGTTGAGCCGGCCGGCCACGATGCGCTCCAGAACCTGCGCTTCACGGCTGGTCAGCTTGGACAGCAGGGCGTCGCGGTTGGCCGCTTCCTGATGCGTGGTGAAGGCGTCCCGGGCACGCTCCAGCATGCGCTCGACCAAGGCGACCAGCTGGTCTTCCTTGAAGGGTTTCTGGATGAAATCCAGCGCGCCGCGTTTCATCGATTCGACGGCCATGGGCACATCGCCGTGGCCCGTGATGAACACGATCGGAAGGGGAGATTGCCGCTCCATGAGCCGTTCCTGCAGGTCCATGCCACTCATGCCCCCCATGCGAATGTCGGCAATGAGGCAGGCCACCTCCCGGGCGTCGTATCGGCTCAGGAAGGCCTCGGCCGACTCGAAACAGCGAACCCGGTAGTCCTTGCCTTCAAGCAGCCATTGAAGGGAGTCACGCACGGCTTCGTCGTCATCGACCACATAGACAGTGCCTTTTTTGGGGATCAAACTCATCTCGCTCTTTCTGTGTCGACCGGCGGCACGGAAGTGGGTTCGCCCGCCTGGAGGCGGGAGGCGACCGGAATCCAGAAGCTGAAGCAGCAGCCCACCACCTCGTTGACATTGTAGATGTTCTCGACATGCATGCGCCCGTGGTGCGATTCCACGATGCTGCGGCACAGCTTGAGGCCGATACCCATGCCTTCGCTCTTGGTGCTGTAGAAGGCCTCGTAAATGCGCTCGATCATTTCGGAGGGTACGCCGTTGCCCGTGTCCCTCACCTCGAACCCGACCACTTCCTGGTCGTCCTGGCGCCTCGGTGCGACGCGCAACTCCACCAGCCGTTCACCAGGTGGCCTGCCCGCCTGGGCGATGGCCTCGCCTGCGTTCTTGAGCAGGTTGATCAGCACCTGTTCGATCAGGATGGGGTCGACCATCAGCCGCGGCAACCGGGCGGCCACGTAAGGGGTCAGCCGTACCTGCTGCCGTCGCAGTTCGATATCGGCCAGCTCGATCGCATTGCTCACCATCTGTGCCACATCCGACAGAGTGGGGTTGGGCTCGCTGCGTTTGACGAAAGCACGGATTCGCTGAATGATCTGCCCCGCCCGCTGGGCCTGGCGCGCCGTCTTGTCCAGCGCCACCAGCAGCTCGTCCTGCGATATGCGCTGCTCGTGCAGGCGGGAGATCATGCCGTTGCAGTAGTTGCTGATTGCCGTCAAGGGCTGGTTGAGTTCATGGGCGACGCTGGAGGCCATCTCGCCCATGGTGATCAGGCGGCTGGCCGTCTGTGCCCGTTCGGCCTGTCGCGCCGCCTGTTCTTCGGCAAATCGCCTGGGCGTGATGTCGCTGGCGATCACCATCTGCGCCAGTCGGCCATCGACCCAGGTCAGGTAGCGGGTGCGAACCTCCAGCCACCGGTCCAGCTCTTCCACGAAGACCTCGGCGTTCTCGGACCCGGCGTCCGTCAGCGTGTCGGTGGGCATGCCAGCGAACGAATCCACCGCATCCCCGTCATCGGGGGTGGGGCTGGGCTGGTTGCCGGCGAGGTCGACCAGCCGGCGATGGCCCTGCCCGCGAGTGCCGAACCAGAGTCGGTACATCTTGTTGGCAAACAGGATCTCGTCGCTACCGAGCGGCGCCACGGAAACGGCCGAATCCAGGCTTTCCAGCACGGTCGTGAAGCGCTCGTAGGAGGCCGAGAGTTCTTCCCGGATGCGCTTGGGCTCTGTGATGTCGGTCATCGATGTCATCCAGCCGGTCTGCACGCCGTGCGGATCGACCAGTGGCGAGACATACATGCGGGCATCAAAAACGCTGCCATCCCGTCGCTGTACCCTGACTTCGAATCCGCCCGGGGTTGAGCGACCGTGCAGCTCGTCGTCAAGCCGGGCCGCGAGCAGCTCGTGGTCTTCTTCGGGCCAGTAGGGGAACGGCGCGGTGCGGCCCACGAGTTCGCTCTCGGTCCATCCGGTCATGGAACAGAATGCCGGGTTGACATAGGTGATACGACCCTGCAGGTCCAGGGCCCGCATGCCGGTGAGCATGGAGTTCTCCATGGCCCTGCGGAAATTGGTTTCCGCCACCAGGGCCTGCTGCGCCTGGACCCGGCGACGCGTATGGCGCCAGGTGCCCAGCAGCATCCAGACTGTCAGCGCGCTCAGCGCGCCGATGACCCAGAAGAACCCGCTGCCGACAATGTCCTGGGACGTGCGGTAGCCCTGGGCCTTGAAGATCAATCCATTGCCCACGGGGGAAACGGGAACTTCATGTTCGAGTGGTTGCTGCGACCAGGGCAGAAGGCGCAGCACCGTGTCGGTGGTCTGCAACTGGCCGGCGAGGATCCGTCCTCGGTCGTCCAGGAGTGCCACCGCGTACCGCGCCATGATCTCGGGCGGAATCCCGAACCGCAGCAGACCGTCGATGGAATACTCACCCATCACGGTTCCGGCGAACCGGCCCTGTTCGCTCAGCGGTACCTGCAGCATCAGGCTGGCTTCGCGGGGATCTTCTCCCATGGGGCGCGAGTAGATGGGTTGGCGCAGGTCGCGTGCCAGATCGAACGAACCGTCGGTCTCGCCCGGGCCGATGGCGTTGCCCGGCAGGCGGACCTTGGAGAGGGGTGCGCTGGGCGATGCATAGCTGACCACCACGTTGCGGCGTGCATCCACCCAACTGATGGCCTGCACTTCGGGGAACTGGCTGATCAGGGATTCGGCCTGGAACTCGAATTCCTTGGCTTCGATTTCACGGTTGCTGAGATCGCGCGCCAGTCTCATGAGCTGCTCCTGACGCTCAAGCAGGCGCAGCCGAAGACGCTGCTGTGCGTACTCCACATCGCGGGTGACCGCTTCCTGCTCTCGCTCCAGTTCCTCGAACCGCAGGTAGGCGATGGCCACCACGATGGCGGAGAGAAACAACAGGACGGCCAGCAGCGGCCCCAAGGTGGCGAAGCGGTCCTGGCGCGAGGGCGGCAGACGTCGCCACCAGCGGCGCCACCAGTTGGTCGGTCCCGTCAGGGGCGGCCGACTGGCGCTGGGAGCAGGGGTGGGAGTCATCCAGCCGGAGTCTACGTGAACGCCGGCCGCCCGTTCCATGCCTGGCCGCCACCAGGATGAACAACAGCGCTAAACTTCATAATATGAAAATCCATATCTCATATTGAAATCAAAAAGATTCTGTGCAAAAATCCGGCACACTGCGGCAAACCAGCCGTCAACCTCGAACCAACCGACAGGAGACAAACATGTCAGCGAACGACGCGCAGTCCGGCTTGAAAGCCTTGGACGTGGATCACCAGGAAACCCGAGAGTGGATGGATGCCCTGACCGCGGTGATCGAGCGCGAGGGCCCCGAACGCGCCCACTTCCTGCTGGAGCA
>JALOSN010000095.1 GCA_025458415.1 Hydrogenophaga sp. | reverse complement strand
ATCATGGGCGTGGGTCCGATCTCCGCCACACAGGCGGTGCTCAAGAAGACCGGTCTGTCCGTCAACGATCTGGACGTGATCGAGGCCAACGAAGCCTTCGCCGCCCAGGCCTGCGCCGTGACCCGGGAACTGGGTCTGGACCCGGCCAAGGTGAACCCGAACGGCTCGGGCATTTCGCTGGGCCACCCGATCGGCGCCACCGGTGCGCTGATCACGGTGAAGGCGCTGCACGAACTGCAACGCGTGCAGGGCCGCTACGCACTGGTGACGATGTGCATCGGCGGTGGACAGGGCATCGCGGCCATTTTTGAACGCATGTGAACCTGGGCCCCCACGTGGCCCAGTGACGCCCTCCGCGCCGCTTCGCGTCGCCCCCGAAAGGCGCGCGATGCAAGGGGCCCGGCACAGCCGGTTCCACCGCATCCTGGCGGGCTGCGCCGCCTCCGGTGCACAATCCCGCCATGACCACACCACAGGAGTGCCGGATGCGATGGACAGCCGCGATTGAAGAGCTGGAGCGCGGCCTGCTCCAGCGCGACGTGGCTGCCCGGGCGCTGTTGCTGGCGGCGCTGGCGGGTGAACACGTGTTGCTGCTCGGTCCACCGGGTACAGCAAAAAGTGAACTCGCCCGCCGACTGCAGCGCCTGCTGCCCGGCGCGCACTACTTCGAGCGACTGCTCACACGCTTCTCGGTGCCCGAGGAGCTGTTCGGTCCGCTTTCGCTCAAGGCGCTGGAAAACGACCGATACGAGCGGTTGACCGAAGGCTACCTGCCGTCGGCCGAGGTCGCTTTCCTGGACGAGGTCTTCAAGGCCAACTCGGCCATTCTGAACACCCTGCTCGGCCTGCTGCACGAGCGCAGTTTCGACAACGGCCATCAGCGCATTCGTGTGCCTCTGGTCTGCCTGGTCGGTGCCAGCAACGAGGTCCCCCAGGATGACAGCCTGCAGGCCTTCTATGATCGCTTTCTGCTGCGGGTGCCGGTGCAGCCTGTGGACGACGCCCACTTTGCCGCCCTCCTGCAGACCACGCTGCCGGAAGGTACCGCCCATCCCGACGCCCAGGTGTCACCCGCTTCGCTGCAGGCCTTGCGCATGCAGGCCACCGATGTGGTCCTGGGGGCTGACGTGTTGTCCCTGCTGAGGGCCGCCCGCGCCCGCGCCGCCCGGAACGGACAGTCCGTTTCTGACCGCCGCTGGCGCCAGACCGCCCACCTGCTGCAGGTGCAGGCGGCCAGCAGGGGGGCGGCCGAGGTGTCGCCCTGGGACGCCTGGGTGCTGCCCTTGACACTGGCAGCCGACCCGGAGCAGGTCCCGGGGTGGACCGACTGGTTCCTGCAGACTGTCGCCCAGGCCACCGAACTGGCCATCGAGGGACTGGAGCGGGCCGCGCAGGCCTTTGAACAGCAGTTGGACATCGAGCGGCGGGCTCCGGCCGACGTGCAGGACGACAGCGCCGGCAAACTGGCCCTCGCGCGGGCCATTGCCGGGCCGAGCAACGAAAGCGAGTTGGTGCGCATCACGAGCGAACGTGCCCATCGCCGCTACGGCGAGCGGCACGTGCGCGCCCGGGTGGCCCAGGTGGCCGAGGTGCGAGAGCGTGTGAACACGCTGCAGACCGAGGTGCACGCCACCGCCCTCGCTGTCATGACCGAGGCGCAGGGTCACGCCTGGCTGCCTCCGTCATGGCGGTTGCAGATCCAGGCCATTCACCGCCGGCGCTGCGACCAGGTGGACCAGCTGGCCGCACGGCTGGATGCGCTGCAGCCAGGGTTTGAATCGCTGCCGCGGCTGGCCGAGGACCGGTCCGAGGCCGTTCCCCTGCCGGTGACCTGGCAGGCATGAACAGCCCGTGGCCATGACCGCCCAGGCCCATGAGGACGGCAAAGCCCCGACCGACCGGCCCTACCACCACCTGGACGACCTCGCCCGTGAGCTCTGGCGATGGTCGGTGGTCTGCAGCGCCGGCACAGCCGCGCAGCGCCTCGCCCAGTTGGCCTGCTGGCACGACACCCTGATCGCGGGCCGTTTGCCTGCAGCTGAACACGACCTGGGTGACCCGGACGCCACAGCCCCCTTGCGCGGGTTGATCGGCGAGCTGGACCTGCTGAGCCTCACCCGCGGCCAGTCACCGCTGACCCGGCAGCTGCTGCAAAGCCTGCTGTGGCACCTGGACAGCCTGATCGACGGTCCTGCCAATGAAACACGGTCACAGGCGATCGCCCGCATGACGGTGGAGTTTCGCGACAACTGGACACTGCAGCGCCAGGGCTGGGAAGAAGCCATGTCGCTGCTCAAGTCGCTGGGCGACCTGTCGCACCTGCACTGGGACGAACTCAGGGGACAGCTCAGCCGGCGGGAATGGGCCGAAGCGCGCCGCATCGGCAGTCTGCTGGAGCGTTTGCCTGAGCTGTCCCGCTTCATCGACGGCGTGGGTCGGCGCACACTGGATACCCACCAGCCCCCGGCACGCACGGCGCAGCCCCAACGGTCAACCCACGACCGTGCCGCGCCGCGCCCGACCGACGACGACCGGCGCAGCCCGGAGCCCACCGCCGTGGACGGTGTTCACCGCTCCCGGGCGATTGCGCGCATGACGGGCGGCGAAAGCGCGCACCTGACCCACCCGGTGCTCAGGCGCCTGTGGCGCGCCCGCTTTGCCGAAGCGCAGCTGTTCACCTACGACGACCGGGCCCGCGAACCCAGCCCCCGACCCAGCCCGCACGCCGAAGGGGACGCAGCTCGCCAGCAACGCACCACCATTGGGCATGGCCCGATGATCGTCTGCCTGGACACCTCCGGATCGATGCAGGGCGCGCCCGAAAACGTGGCCAAGGCCTGTGTGCTGCAAGCCTTGCGCAGCGCGCACAGCGGGCAGCGCCCTTGCCAGCTGCTGGCCTTCGGCGGGCCGGGCGAGGTGCTGGAACGCCCGTTGACCCACGACGCCGAAGGGCTGGACGCCCTGCTCGACGTGATGGCCCAGGCCTTCGACGGGGGTACCGATGTGCAGACCCCGATCGAACGCGCCATCGAGCGGGTGCGGCAACAGGCATGGCAGGATGCCGACGTGCTGATCGTCAGCGACGGCGAGTTTGGCCTCACACCCGCCACACTGGCGCAGTTGCGGCAAGCCAAGGAGCAACTGGGGTTGCGGGTACACGGCATCCTGATCGGCGACCGCGAGACCATCGGCCTGGTGGAGATCTGCGACGCCCTGCACTGGGTGCGGGACTGGCGCCGCTACGGAGCCACCAAGGGTGCGGCCGCCGAAGGTTTTTCACCGGTACACAGCCGCAGCCTGACCTCGATGTACTTCCCCAACGCCGTTCGCCGCTAGCCGTTGGCCCGCATTCCGGCCAGGCCTATTGGGTTCCCTGAAAGCCGCCGCGTCGGTAGGTCAGGACCAGGGTATCGCGCCAGCCAAGCTGGTCGGGTGCCAATGGCTGGATCGGCGTGGTCTCGTGGATCACGCGTTCATCGTCCAGCAGCAGCAGCGACCACGGCTCGGTCAGGGTGAAGCGCTGGCCACGTGGGCCATCCGCTTCAAACACGCGGCTTTCGCCACCCTTGATGGCATGGCGATCCACCATGAAGACCGCCACCAGGTCGACCCCGTCACGGTGTGCGCCCTCCGGCGTGGGCCGGCCAATGCCATCGGTGGTGTCGATGCGGAACACATGCGCTTCGACATGCCAAGGCTGTGCCCCACGCAGCGCCGAGGCAGCACCCCCCACTCGCGCCAGCAGGCGATTCCAGACCGGCAGGGAGACCGTCCCGGGCAACACCGGATCGAACCAGCGCTGCATGCCACCGTGAAGCGCGTTGTATTCCAGCGGCTGCCAGTGGGCCCGATGGGGCACTTGCCGGACCTGTTCACCGCTGACCACAAAGCAGCTGTGGCGACGACGGCGGTAACGGCCGCCGTCGCGCAGGTAGGCGTCCGGTGGCAGATCGTCCCAGGCGCACTCCAGCTCGCCCAGTTCAAGAGGAGAGGCAGGCA
Organism: Hydrogenophaga sp.; assembly: GCA_025458415.1. GTDB lineage: Bacteria > Pseudomonadota > Gammaproteobacteria > Burkholderiales > Burkholderiaceae_C > Hydrogenophaga. The sequence goes on along the minus strand of JALOSN010000095.1, from coordinate 1,477 downwards.
GCCAGGCAAAAAGATCGCTGCCGGCCAGCAGGGCGAAGCCTTCGGCACAGAGGCGGGACTCGATCTGGTCAGGGTTCACACACGGAGGGAGAAATGGTCGGGTCATGCGCTGCAGTGTAGCGAGCGGTGATGCCATCGACGGGTTGTCGGCAGGTCCCTGACCACTTTCTGCGCTGGATCAACACCGCCCTGCGCGGGGCCTGTCAAGCTTGCACCCGTGACTACCCAGGAGAACATCATGAACAAGGTGCAATGGTCGGATGCCCTGCTGCTCGGATTCGAACCGATGGACCAGGTCCACCGGGATTTTGTGGACCTCCTGGCCGCGGCCCAGAACGCGGACGACACCCGGTTGCCCGCGGCATGGCAGGCGGTGGTGGCGCACACGGAAGACCACTTCGGACGGGAAGACGACTGGATGCGGCGGACCCACTTTTCGTCCGCGGACAACCACATCCTGCAGCACCGGGTGGTGCTCAACCTGCTGCGCGACGGGATCGGCATGGCGCGCGCGGGCGAGCTGGAACGGGTGCGGGAGATGGCCGGCGAACTGGCCGGCTGGTTTGCCAAGCACACCCAGTCACTGGATGCCGCCTTGGCCCTGCACATGCGGCGTCAGCCCGCCGAAGCGCTGACACGATACCGCACCAGGGCGCCAGTCCACGCCACTGCGCCTTGACCGACCCGCCGGCGTGTGGTCGCGCCGCCGCCGGAGGGTGAATACCCCCACGGGTGCTGGGGAAAACCATGGGTACGGGGTGCACGGGCGCTGGCTATATTCACCGGTCAGGAGATGTCCATGGCCGACGCCGTTTCGCCGAAAGATCCTCAACCGGGTGCCGAATCGCACACCGAACCCGCCGCCGGGACCACCAACGCCGGACCTTCCGTCTTCAGCCTGAAGCTGGCCGATCTTCGCCCGGGTGACACCCTGCATTGGCTGCGTCTGGGCTGGGCCGATTTCAAGCGCTGCCCGCGTATCGGCCTGTTCTATGGCCTGTGCTTTTTTGCGATGGGCCACGCCTTGCTGATGGTGTTTCAGAATGCGCCCGAGTACGTGCTGGCGCTGAGTGCCGGTTTCCTGCTCATGGGGCCGTTCCTGTGCCTGGGTCTGTACGATGCCTCGAAGGCCATGCAGACCCACACGCACCGCCCATCGCTGCGGGCCTCCTTGCAGGCCTGGCGTCCCACCAAGGGGACCATGGCCATCTTTGCCGGTGTGCTGCTGATCCTGGAGATGCTCTGGGGCCGCGCCTCCCTGGTGGTGTTCGCGGTGAGTTTCAACACCATGCCCGAGAAGGCCAACATCCTGGCGATGCTGCTGGACCCGCAGAACATCGGCTTCCTGATCACCTACACGGCGGTCGGCGGTGTGTTCGCCGGCCTGATCTTCACCACCAGCGTGATCTCCATACCGATGATCATGGACCGCCAGGTCGATGCGGTTTCTGCCGGCCTGACCAGCATGCGCGCCTGC
>JALOSN010000094.1 GCA_025458415.1 Hydrogenophaga sp. | reverse complement strand
ACCCCGAGAATCCATCAAACCCGGCCACCCAACCTGCATGTCCCCAACTGTCATGAAAAAGATGAAGCGCTACCTCCCTCTGGGTCTGGCTCTGTTGCTGAGTGCCTGTGGCTGGCAGAAGACCCTTGAACCACAGGCACTGGAACAGCTCTACACGACGCCGCTAACCCCGCCCGACAAGCCCCTGCGTGTCTTCCATATCGGCCACAGCCTGGTCAACCGTGACATGCCCATGATGCTGGAGCAGCTGGCAGGGCCTGGTCACGATCACCGCTCCCAACTGGGATGGGGCGCCTCGCTGCAATCGCACTGGGAGCCTGACATCCCGGTCAAAGGCAGCGAAGTGGAAAACAACCACGCCCGATACCAGGAAGCCCGAGGCGCCATTGACAGCGGCCAGTTCGACGCCATCGTGCTGACCGAGGCGGTCGAGATCAAAGACTCGATCAAATACTTCGACAGCCCCAAGTACATCCGCGCCTGGGCCCAGGCAGCCCGGGCCACCAACCCAAAGGCGCGTGTCTACCTGTATGAGACCTGGCATCCTCTGGATGACCCCAAGGGCTGGCTTGAACGCCTCGACGAAGACCTTCCCAAACACTGGGAAGGCGTTCTGCTGGCCCAGGGCCTGGCCCACGGCGACACTGCCGGCCCCGTCCATGTCATTCCGGCCGGCCAGGTCCTGGGTCGCTTCGTGCGTGCAGTCGAGTCAAAAGGCGGCGTAGGCAATGTCAGATCCAGAACCGATCTTTTCATCCGCAATGCCGACGGCACACAGGACAACATCCACATGAACGACCTGGGCAACTACCTGGTGGCCTTGACCCACTATGCGGTCCTCTACCACCGGCCTCCGCCAGTGGTGGCTCCCCCCCTGCTCAAGGCGGACGGCACGCCAGCGAAGCTGCCTGATGAAGATACGGCCCGGCTGATGAGCGAAACCGTCTGGGATGTTGTCACCCGGTATTCAAAGACCGGCGTGGCCAGACCCTGAATTCAAAGCCGTCCAGTCATCTGTTGCAACCGCACATCGCGAGCATCGCCAAGTAGGAAAAACGTCTACTTATTTCCTTGCTGGCACCACGCTTGCCATTGATAATTCTTGGCTGAGCAGGGTCACGAGGGCCTGCCACACGCCCCGCCACAGGACCTTGAGCATGAAGATTCTCAGTCACAGAGGCTACTGGAAGTCCGTCGAAGAAAAAAACTTGCCCAGCGCGTTCGAGCGTTCGTTCGCCCTTGGTTTCGGCACGGAAACCGATCTTCGCGACCTCGCCGGTCAATTGGTGGTGTCCCACGATCCACCCACCCCCAGTGCCCTGGCGGCGGATGCCATGTTCGCCATCCACCAACGGTACGACCCCTCCCTGACGCTGGCATTGAACATCAAGGCAGACGGGCTGCATCGGCTCTTGCTGGCCCAGTTGGAAAGCCTGCATGGCATCGACGCATTCGTCTTTGACATGTCGGTCCCCGACACTCTTCACTGGCTCTCCGCCGGCATACCGGTCTTCACCCGACACAGTGATGTCGAGCCAGATCCTGTGCTTTATGACAAGGCATCTGGCGTGTGGCTCGACGGGTTCGGCAGCGATTGGTGGGACATCGGCGTCATTGCCCGGCACCTGGACGCCGGCAAACGGGTATGCATCGTCTCTCCCGAGCTGCACCGCCGCGACCACCGTCCGGTCTGGGAAAGCCTGGCCTCGACCGACCTGCCAGGTGGAGACCGCCTCATGATCTGCACCGATCTCCCCGAACAAGCCAAGGAGCTCCTCTCTCATGACCATTGAGGCTGTCGTTTTCGATATGGATGGCGTCCTGATCGACGCCAAGGACTGGCACTACGAAGCACTGAACCAGGCGCTCGAGCTGTTCGGCTACACCATCACGCGGGCTGACCACCTGTCCACCTTCGACGGGTTGCCAACGCGCCGCAAACTGGAGATGCTGAGCCAGGAACGTGGACTTCCAAAGGGATTGCACAGCTTCATCAACGAACTCAAACAGCAATACACGGTCGATCAGGTCTACCTGAAATGCAAACCGCTGTTCGTTCACGAATACGCGCTGTCGCACCTGAAGGCTCGCGGCTACCGGCTGGGACTGGCGTCCAATTCGATCCGCTCCACCGTGGAGCTGATGATGCAGAAGAGCCACCTCGACGGCTACCTGGACCTGATGCTCAGTTGCGAAGACGTCAACCAGCCCAAGCCATACCCCGACATCTATGTCAGAGCCGCGGAACTGCTGGGTGTGCGGCCGGAAAACTGTCTGGTGGTCGAGGACAACCAGAACGGCATTCGGGCCGCTGAGGCCGCCGGTTGTCCCCTTCTGGTCGTACAGAGCGTCAACGATGTCCAGCTCGACCGCATTCTTGAGGCCATCCAACGCGAGGAGGGTCGTACCGCATGAAAGTCATCATTCCCATGGCAGGCAGCGACGAGCTGTTCCGTCGCCACGGCTTCCATTTCGCCAAACCGGTGATCGAGATCGACCGGCGGCCGCTGGTCGAACATGCTTTCGACAGCCTGTCCACCATTCCGGATGCCCGCTTCGTATTCGTGGTACGCAAGGAAGACGATCTTCGGTTCCACCTGCGTGACGTGCTGCAGCTGCTCAATCCGAACGTGGCCGTGATCAGGGCCGACGGCGATACCGCCGGCGCAGGTTGCACCGCGCTGCTGGCCATTGAGCACATCGACCTGGACGACGAGCTGATCATCGCCAATGCAGACCAGATCGTGAACCTGGACTTTGGCCAGATGTTGGCCGATTTCCGCCAGCGCGAGCTCGACGCAGGCACCATCGCGTTCGACTCTGTCCATCCTCGGTGGTCTTTCGTCAAGACCGATGCATCCGGCATGGTGATCGAAGCTGCCGAGAAACGGCCCATCAGCAGGCTGGCCACCGCGGGGGTCTACTATTTCCGCCGTGGCAGCGACTTCGTCACCGCGATGCAGGGCATGATCCGCAAGGGGGCATCGGTCAACGGTGGCTACTTTGTCTGCCCCTCCTTCAATGAGCTGATCCTGGCCCAGAAGCGCATCGGTGTCTATCCGATTGATCGCGACCATTACATCTCATTGGCCACACCCCAAGCCGTCGAGGAATATGAGCAGGTGCTTTCCGCACGCAGAAGGAGCTGACCGACATGCAACGGTACAAACTGTCCGACATGACCAAAGGCTGGTTCGTGGGCGCCTTCGAACCCGTGGCCCTGCGCTCCGATGCGGCTGAGGTCGCGGTCAAGACGTACACCGGCGGCAGCCACGAAAAGCGTCACATGCACAAAGTGGCGCATGAGCTGACGCTGATCCTCGCCGGGCGGGCACGCATGAACGAAACCGTTTATGAAGCGGGCGACATCGTGGTCATCGAGCCTGGCGAGGCCACCGACTTCGAAGCCCTCACCGACGTCACCACCGTGGTTGTCAAGCTGCCGAGCGTGGCCGGAGACAAATACGAATGCTGAACATCGCCTTGCCCATGGCCGGCCGTGGCCAGCGCTTTGCCGACGCAGGCTATGACCTGCCCAAGCCCCTCATCCCGATCCACGGGCACCCGATGATCGAGGTCGTGATCGAGAATCTGCGGCCGTCGATCCCCCACCGCTTCATCTTTCTGGTGCTGCGCGAACACGCGCAGACCTACGGCATCGATGACAAATTGCGCCAGTGGGCGCCTGGGTGCGAAATCGTGTTCGTGGACCAGGTGACCCAGGGGGCCGCCTGTACGGTGCTGCTGGCGCGCGACCTGATCGACAACGATGATCCCCTGATGATCGCCAACTGCGACCAGTACATCGATACCGATATCGACGCCTACCTGGCCGCCATGGGTGAGGCCGATGGCCTGATCATGACCATGTGGGCCGATGACCCGAAATGGTCCTTTGTCGGTCGCGATGCGACCGGTCGGGTGGTGGAGGTGGTGGAAAAAAAGGTGGTGTCCAACGAGGCCACGGTCGGGATCTACAACTTCCGTCGCGGTTCCGATTTTGTTCGTGCCGTCGACGCCATGGTCGCTGCCGACCTTCGTGTCAACGGCGAGTTCTATGTTGCGCCTGCCTACGATCAGCTCATCGCCAAGGGCGCCCAAATAGAATGCTTCGACATCGGGCGCCTCGGTGCGGGCATGCACGGTATCGGTGTACCAGCCGACCTGACCGCCTTCTTGGCCAGTCCCATATCCCGGAAATCGGTGGCCAGGCTGGAGCATCCGCCCGGCGCCCGCTGAAAACACCCATGCGCGACCGCCCTACCCTGCATGACCGGCTGTCCTACCGCCTCCTTTACTGGGCAGCGCAGTACGCGGTCAAGTACAGCCGCCACCTGGCCACCTTTCACCTGCGACCCAAACGGACAGGCCTGATCGGCACCCATCCTGAACCCGGTGCCTCTGGCGAAGCCTGCACCATCTTTCTCCAAGGTCCGGTCGCCCAGGAAGACGACTTCACCCTCGAGACTTTCCGGCTCTACCGGCGCCACTTTCCCCATTGCCCGCTCATCCTGTCGACATGGCGCGACACCCCCGATAGCCTGCTTGCACCCATCCGGGACCTCGGTGTGCAGGTGGTGCTGTCCGACAAGCCGGCCCAGGCAGGCCTGTTCAATGTGAACATGCAGCTGACCGGTGCTGCGGCCGGTGTCCGCGCAGCGGCATCGACCGGTGCGCCCTGGACGCTCAAGTCCAGAACCGATCAACGCCTCTACCACCCCGACGCGATCGCCTACCTGGTGGCCTTGGCCAAGTCCTTTCCACCCGCTGCAGGTGTCAACCAGAAGTACCGCATTGTGGGAGTGGGTCAAGGGTCGCTCAAGTTTGCCCCCTATCACGTCACCGACCAGACAGTGTTCGGCCACACCGAGGACATGCTGACCTACTGGACACCACCGCTGCGCGAGGACCCCGCACCCGCTGGCTGGCCCAACCGGCAGCAGGATATCTTCGTCGGCACACCCATCGGTGAGCTGTGCCGCTATGCCGCGGCCGAAAGCTACATCACCAGCCAGTTCCTTGAGCGCCTGGGCCGTCCCCTCGACTGGACATTGCAAGACACATGGGCCGCCTACCGGGACCACTTCTGCTTTGCCGACTTCGCCGCCACGGACTTCTACTGGGTCAAGGGCCAGACTTATTCACTGCGCGAATTCGTCACGGTCTACGACATGACGACCAACCGGCACGAATTCTCTTTTCGAGAATGGCTGCTGATGCAGACCGGGGCCCTTCGAGCCGAAGACGCTCGGCGGTACGAGCATGTGCTGACCGAACGGTTCAATCAGCCTGTGTCATCCATCGAGTCGCCTGCTCCCTGAGCTGACTGCACCCACGCCTGCACTTCACCTGACAGCAGGGTCGCGCGCCCCACTTCCAAACCACAACGTCCTCCGACCATGGCCAAAGGCATGATCCTGGCAGCAGGCCAGGGAACCCGCGTGCGTCCGCTGACGCAGAAGACCCCCAAGCCCATGGTGCCCATCCTGGG
>JALOSN010000093.1 GCA_025458415.1 Hydrogenophaga sp. | reverse complement strand
GCGGGCATCCAGGTCGGCTATGGTGGCTTTGGGATCGGCTGCATGGGCCTGATACGTACCGATCAACATGGCGGCGCTGATCATGAAGAGGCGATACTTTTTCATGGTGGATCCTTTGGTAGTGGAAATGAGACTCCAGTCAACTGGAGCAGGCGGACGTGGTTTCGGGCATATCGATCGGCGACATGAAAACTTGAACTGGCCATCGGTTTGCCTGGGAGAAGTGTTGACAAACTCTGGCTGGCTGGATCTTGAGAAAAAGCGGCAGAAGCTGAACCAGTTGCCAGGCCAGCCCGCGCGGCGCACCAGCATGGGGCGCCAGTGCCTGTTCGTGGGCCGGGCCATGAGCGAATTCGGCTGCGTCGCGGCAACGGATGGGCGTCCGGCACCTCGCCCGCGCCAGACGGAGCCGGTGTCCGGCAGCTTCGGTGGCAGAATGATCTGTAACCACTTGTTCAACCTCTTGCCGTTCTTGCATGCCTTACCTCGTCGGGTCGGAGCGATGGTCGCGGCGGTCTTTCATCCACCGGCTGGGCGGGATGGCGGGCCTGTCCGCCGCTGGGCTGCTGGGCGGGTGCCAGCCGCCGCCCCAGCCGCCGCTGGTGGTCGGCCTGGCGCCCTGGGTCGGCTACGACCCGTTCATCGTGGCCCGTGAAAAGGGGCGGGTCGATGCCGCGCGGGTGAAGCTGGTCGAGCTCACCACCAACGCCGAGGCGGTGCGCAACTTCAGGAACGGCTTGCTGGACGCGGCCGCACTGACGCTGGACCAGGTGTTGCAGCTGTCCAGCCAGGGCATCGAGCTGCGCCTGGTGGCGGTGCTCAGCGAATCGTTTGGTGCCGATGTGGTGATGGCCTCCCCTGCCGTGTCCCGTCCCGAACAGTTGCGCGGACAGTCTGTCCTGCTGGAACCGTCCACGGTCAGTGCGCTGATGTTGCGCGGGCTGCTGCGGGCCGGTGGCCTGCAGCAGGGCGACGTGGCGGTGGTGCCGATGGAGTCCAGCCAGCACCTGGCCGCGCTGCAGGCGGGGCGGGCAATGGCCGCGGTGTCCTACGAGCCACTGGCCACCCAGCTTCGCCAGGCCGGCTTTGTGCCCCTGTTCGACAGCCGTCAGATGCCCGGGCAGATTCTGGATGTGCTGGTGGTTCGGCCGGACGTGCTGACGCGCCGCGGTGGCGATGTGGACGAGCTGATGCGTGCCTGGGCGCTGGGCCTGGATGCCATGCAGGCCGGGCAGCAGGCGATCGCCGCCTGGCTCGCCCCTTCGCTGCAGATGACGGCCGACGAGTACCTGGAGACGCTCAACGGCCTGCGCTTCATGACGCCGGCGGATTCGCTGGCCTATCTGGCGGGCGTGAAGGCGCCCTTGCGCCAGCGCGGCCAGGAACTGGCCGGTGCACTGGTCGAGCTGGGGCAGGTGACGGGCGAGGTGCCGGACCTGAGCCAGCTGATCGATACCGGGCCTGCGGGGCGCACCGTGCAGTTCAGGGGGCAGCCCTGATGGACGGGAACTGGCTGCGCCGCTGGCCGGTGCGCTGGGTGGCACCGGTGCTGCTGGCCCTGTTCGGTGTGCTGGCCGCCCTGGGTCACCACGGTTTTCGCTCGGATCAGCTGCTGGACAGCCTGTGGCTGGAGCGCGAGCGCAACCTCATGGAGCGCCTGAGCGTCGAACAGATGCGGCTGGAGGTGCTGAGCGGGATGGACAACGGTGCCCAGCTGCGCCGCCTGGTCACCGGTCTGGCCCTGCATGAAGGTCTGGATCATGCCTACCTGATGGCCGGTGACGGGGTGGTGCAGGCAGCGCTTTCCAGGGTGGACGCGGGACGCCCCTTGTCCGAGCTGCGGCGACCGCCTGTGGGCACGGGCGCCCTTGACCGACGGCCGGACGCTGGCGGTGTCGGTCGACCTGCGGCCATCGCACGAGGCGTTGCTGTATGACGTTCGCCGGGACAGCGCCATGGTGGGCGTGCTGATGGTGGGCCTGGCAGCGGTGCTGGCCTGGCTGCTGCACCTGATCTGGTTCCGCCGCTCGGCGCAGCTGGTGGACCAGCTGGACCGAATCGCCCGCGGTGACCTGAGCGTGCGGGTGGCCTCGCCAGGCAGCGACGAACTGGCCCAGATCGGCCGGGCGATCGACGACATGGTGCGGCGGCGGACCCGGGCCGAAGCCGAGGCCAGCCGCATGCTGGGGATCGTCAACCGTTCGCCGGTGGTGGTGATCGAATGGCGCAATGAGCCGGGCTGGCCGGTGAGTTTTGTCAGTGACGCGGTGGGTCAGTGGGGATACACGCCGCAGGACCTGCTTGGCGGCCGGTTCAGCTACAACGACCTGTTCCATCCGGATGACGTGCAGCGGGTCAACGAGGAGATCGCCGGTTACTTCGAACACGGACCCGACACCTACCGGCAGACCTACCGCCTGCGCCGGTCCGATGGCGGGTGGGTCCATGTCATCGACGACACCACACTGACCCGGGGCACCGACGGGCAGGTCATCGGCATCAGCGGCATGCTCATGGACGTGACGGCCCAGCGGCTGGCCGAGGCCGAAGCGCGGCTGCAGACCGATCGGGTGGCGCGCTTCTATGCCCTGCCATTCATCGGTATGGCGATGACCGACCCGACAACCCGGCGCTGGCTGCAGGTCAACGACCGGCTGTGCGAGATCCTGGGCTATCCGCGTGAACAGCTGCTGTCGCTGTCCTGGGTCGAGATCACCCACCCGGACGACCTCAAGGGCAACCTGACCCTGTTCGATGATCTGTTGGCGGACAGGCGGCAGCACTATCAGATGACCAAGCGCTTCATCCGGGGCGACGGTCGGGTGGTGCACACCGAGATCGACGTGCGGGCCCGCCGGCTGGCTGGCGGTACGGTGAGCGAGATCTACACCACCATCCAGGACATCACCGAGCGGCTGCGGGCCGAAGCCGAAGTGCGACGCCTCGGGGCAATGGCCGACAACGCGAACGACGCCCTGTTGCTGACGGTCGACAACCGCGTTGAAGACTGCAATCCGGCGGCCCTGCGCCTGTTCGGCTACCCGGACAAGGCGGCCCTGCTCGGTCGCACGCCGAGAGAGCTCTCGCCGCTGGAGCAGGCCGATGGTGCCTACAGCGAGGATGTCGCCCGGATGCGCCTGGGTGAGGCGCTGGCGGGTCGACCGCAGCAGTTCGAATGGCTGCACCGCCGCATGGACGGCTCGGTGTTCGAGGCCGAGGTCAGCCTCAACCGCTTTTCGTTGGCCGATGGCCGCCATGCTGTGATCGGTGTGGTGCGGGACATCACCCAGCGCAAGCGCCAGGAGTCCAAGCTGCGCGCCAGCGAGGCGCAGCTGCGTGAGGCGCAGCGCATCGGCCGCATGGGCAGCTGGATGATCGACCTGACCAGCGGCCAGGTCACCTGGTCGGAGGAAACCTACCGCATCCAGGGCCTGGATCCAGCCCGTGAGGAGGCCAGTTTCGAGCGTTTCCTGGCGCTGATCCATCCGGACGACCGCGTCCGCGTGGAACGGACCTACCGGGAATCGGTGGACATGGGCACGCCCTACGAAACGCGGTACCGGATCGTGCTGGGCGATGGCCGCGTCCGGCACCTGCATGTCAGGGGAGAAACCGAGTACGCCAACGGACAGGCGCTGCGCAGCGTGGGCATGGTGCTGGACGAGACCGAACTGGTGGAGGCCCAGGCCGAGCGCGACCGCCTGGTGGCGGTGCTGGAGAACACCAGTGACATCGTGAGCATGGCCGACCCGCAGGGCCGGATCTTCTATTTCAACCGAGCCGGCTACCGGCTGATGGGCTTGCGACCCGATGAACCGATCGAGGGCGTCATGGCACGGGTGCACCCCGCCTGGGCATTCCGCAAGGTCGCGGAGGAAGGCATTCCGGCTGCCCTGCGCGGCGAGCTCTGGCTGGGCGACACGGCGGTGTACAACCCGCAGGGGCAGGAAGTGCCCATGTCGCAGCTCATTGGCGCGCAGCGGGGCGAAGACGGGCAGGTTCGTTTCCTGTGGACCATTCTGCGGGACGTGTCCGAGCGTGTCGCGGCGGCACGGTCGCTGGAGGAAACCAAGAACATGCTGGAGCAGGGCGAGGCGCTGGTCGGCATGGGCAGCTGGGTCTATGACAGTGACACGCGCGATCTGCGCTGGTCGCGGCAGATGTTCACCAACATGGGCATGCCATGGGCTCCCACGCCGCCCAGCATCGACGCCTACTGCGCCCGCATCCATCCGGATGACGTGGGGCCGGTCCGGGCGGCGATCGACCAGCTGGTCATGGGACAGGACGTTCCGGAGGTGCGGTTCCGCACCCATCCTGATCTGGGACCGGTGCGCTGGATGCGGCGTGTGGTCCAGAAAATCGAGCGCGCGGCGGAAGGCAAGGGTCCCAGCTATGTGGGGACCTTGCTGGACGTGAGCGATGCGGTCCGGGTCGAAGACAGGCTGCGCGCCATCAACGAGGAACTGGAGCGGCGGGTGGCCGAACGGACCGACCAGCTGCAGGAAGCCAATCGCGACCTGGAGGCCTTCACCTACACCGTCTCGCACGATCTCAAGGCACCCTTGCGCGGTATTGACGGTTACAGCCAGCTGCTGGTAGAGGACTACGGTGCCAGGCTCGGCGACGAGGGCCGGATGTTTGTCGAGCGCATTCGCAAGGGCATCCTGCAGATGGGCGATCTGATCTCCGACCTGCTGGACTATTCGCGCATGGAGCGGCGCACGATGGAGCCACAGGCGTTGGCGATCGTTCCCCTGGTGGAGAAGGTGCTGGAGGACCACCAGGACGATATCGATCGCCAGCAGGTCGAGGTCCGGCGTCTGCTGGAACCGGTGACGCTCCGGGTCGACCGGGAAGGCATGGCGGTCGTGTTGCGCAACCTGATCGGCAATGCCATCAAGTTCACGCGCGATCAGCCGAAACCGCAGATAGAGGTGGGTTCGCGGGTCGATACGGAACACTGTCTGCTGTGGGTGCGCGACAATGGGGTCGGCTTCGACATGCAGTACCACGACCGCATCTTCGGCATCTTCCAGCGCCTGCACCGCGCGGAAGACTACCCGGGCACGGGCGTCGGACTGGCGCTGGTGGCCAAGGCGGTCCAGCGCATGGGCGGTCGGGTCTGGGCCGAGAGCCGTCCGGAAGAGGGCGCCACGTTCTTCATGGAGTTTCCGAGATGAGCACCGCCAAGACTGTCCCGCCGATCCTGCTGGTCGAGGACAACCCGATGGACCTGGACCTGACCTTGCGCGCGTTCGCCCGCAAGAAGTTCGCCAACGAGGTGCAGATCGCCCGCGATGGCGAGGAGGCACTGGCCTGGCTGCCGCGCTGGGACGAAGGCGCCGACCTGCCGGCGGTCATCCTGCTGGACATCAACCTGCCCAAGGTCAACGGGCTGGAGGTGCTGCAGCAACTCAAGGCCCACGAGCGCTACCGGCGCATCCCGGTGGTGGTGCTGACCTCCTCGCGTGAAGACCGCGACCTGCGGACCGCGTACGATCTGGGGGTCAATTCGTACATCGAGAAACCGGTCAGCTTCAGCAAGTTCATGGAGGTGGCCGAGCACATCGAGCTGTACTGGTGTGTGTTCAATGAACGGCCCTACTGACGTCCGGTGGCAGGGCCCCGACCTGAAAGTGTGCCCATGCTGAAATTTCTCATCCCCGTCGACGGCTCGCCTTCTTCCCTGCTGGCCGTGCACCATGCGCTGGAGCTGGTGGGACATGGCCTCAAGGCCCGCTTCGTGGTGGCCAACGTGCAGGAACCGGCCAACCTGTACGAAGTGATGGTGGCGCACGACCCGGTCGTGCTGCAGCAGGTGAGCGAGGCTGCGGCGAAGGACCTGATGCGGCCGGCGGTGGACCTGCTGCAGGCAGCCGGCATGCAGGTGGACATGGCACCAGCCAGCGGCGATGTGGTGCCGGCCCTGATGGAGGCGGTCGAGGTGTATGGCTGCCATGGCGTCATCATGGGCACCCATGGCGCCGGGGGTTTCAAGGCCGCGGTACTGGGGTCCGTTTCGGCCGAAATGGCCCGCCATGCACCGGTGCCGGTAACCCTGGTCAAGCCAGCCGAGGCACCGGAAGACCTGGCATGAGATTACGATTAGAGAAATCAATTTACTGATTTTGAATTTTTGGCTATAGTCGCGTCCCAGACACGGACGCCCGACCGTTGGCGGCCGTCCCCACCCGAGGAGCAAGAGACATGGCCAGCTACACCTATCCCACGTTTCCCTACCGGGCGCCGGCCGACCTGACGGCCGGGGCGCCCCAGCGCCGCCCGCTGGTGGTCATCGGCGCCGGTCCGGTCGGCCTGGCGGCCGCCATCGATGCGCGCCTGCACGGGCTGGAGGTGCTGCTGTTCGACGAGGAAGACAGCGTTTCCTTCGGCTCGCGGGCGGTCTGCTACGCCAAGCGCGCGCTGGAGATCCTTGACCGCCTGGGCGTGGGCGATGTGGTAGTGGACAAGGGTGTGAGCTGGAACGTGGGTCGCACCTTCCTGCAGGAGGACGAGGTCTACCGTTTCAACCTGGTGCCGGACGCCGGCCACAAGCGCCCGGGCATGATCAATCTGCAGCAGTACCACCTGGAAGAAGCGCTGGTCAAACGCGCCACCGAACTGGGCGCCGATCTGCGCTGGAAATACAGGGTGGTGGGCGTGCAGCCGCTGGACGATGGTGCGCGCGTGACGGTGGAAACACCCGACGGCAGTTTCGACATCGAGGCCGACTGGCTGATCGTGGCCGACGGTGCCCGCTCCAATGTGCGGCGCCAGCTGGGGCTGGACATTGAGGGGCATGTGTTCAAGGACCGTTTCCTGATCGCCGACGTGATCATGAAGGCCGACTTCCCGGCCGAGCGCTGGTTCTGGTTCGATCCGCCCTTTCACCCCAACCAGAGCGTGCTGCTGCACAAGCAGAGCGACAACGTCTGGCGCATCGACTTCCAGCTCGGCTGGGACGCCGATCCGGAAGAAGAGAAGAAGCCCGAGAACATCATTCCCCGGGTCAAGGCCATGCTGGGCGACGACCGCGAGTTCACCCTGGAATGGGCCAGCATCTACACCTTCCAGTGCCGTCGCATGAAGAACTTCCGCCATGGGCGCCTGCTGTTCGCCGGTGATGCGGCGCACCAGGTCTCGCCCTTCGGCGCGCGCGGCGCCAACTCCGGTTTCCAGGACACCGACGACCTGCTGTGGAAGCTGGCGCTGGTGATGAAGGGCCAGGCCCCTGAAGCGCTGCTGGACAGCTACGACGCCGACCGGACCTATGCGGCCGACGAAAACATCCGCAACTCGACCCGCTCGACCGACTTCATCACGCCCAAGAGCAGG
>JALOSN010000486.1 GCA_025458415.1 Hydrogenophaga sp. | reverse complement strand
GATGCCTTCACGATCGGGCTGGCACGCGAGGTGGCCACCGAGGGCATCCGGGTCAACGCGGTGCGCCCGGGCCTGATCGACACCGAGATCCATGCCTCTGGCGGGCTGCCCGACCGTGTCAACCAGCTCAAGGGCCAGGTGCCCATGCAACGCCCTGGCACCGCCGACGAGGTGGCCCAGGCCATCGTCTGGTTGCTGTCGGAGGCCGCCAGCTACACCACCATGAGCCTGCTGGACGTTTCCGGAGGACGCTAGGGATGTGGCTCCCACGCTCCGCCGCTGCGCGGGTCGCTGCCCCCAAGGGGGCGCGTTTCGCCTTGGGGCGGCCCGGCACCGATCGTCTCAACCCCCACGCTCCGCCGCTGCGCGGGTCGCTGCCCCCAAGGGGGCGCGTTTCGCCTTGGGGCGGCCCGGCAGCGAAACCTTGCTGAACTGAGGAACCACCCATGACCGCCACCACGCCCGAGCAGAGTCCGCACATCAGGATCTGGTGGGAGGACCTGGAGGTCGGCCAGACGCGCGACCTGGGGTCGATTTCACCGACCAAGGAAGAGATCATTGCCTTTGCCAGCCAGTTCGACCCGCAGCCGTTCCATCTGAGCGACGAGGGCGGCAGGAACTCGGTGTTCGGTGCGCTGAGCGCCAGCGGCTGGCACACCTGCGCCATGGCCATGCGGCTGATGGTGATTCCTGCACGAGAGCTCCAGTCTGGGCTCGCCCGGACTGGAAAGCCTGAAGTGGACCAAACCGGTCTACCCGGGCGACGTGCTGCGGCTGCAGCACACGATCACGGAAAAGCGCGTGATGAGCAAGCGCCCCGACGTGGGCCTGGTGCGCACCATCTGGGAAATGTTCAACCAGAACGGGGACAAGGTGCTGCACATGGAGGGGTATGGGATGTTCAGGGGTCGCTGCCCCCCGAGGGGGCTGATCCGGCTGGGGGCGGCCCGGTGCCGGATCGTCCGAGCCCCCACGCTCCGCCGCTGCGCGGGTCGCTGCCCCCCACGGGGGCTGATCCGGCTGGGGGCGGCCCGGCGCCGGATCGTCCGAGCCCCACGCTCCGCCGCACAATAGAGGGATGGACTTCAAACCCCTCGTCACCCTGCTGGCCATTGTCAATCCGCTGGCCATCGTCCCGTTTTTCATCCATTACACCCAGGGCTTCAGTTCGGCGCAGCGCAAGCGCACCATCATGGTGGCCTCGTTCAGCGCGTTTGCGGTCATCGCCACCTGCGCCATCGTCGGCCTGCAGGTGCTGGAGTTCTTCAACATCTCGCTGGCCAGCTTCCAGGTCGGTGGCGGCATGCTGCTGCTGACCTCGGCACTGGCGATGCTCAACGCGCAACCGGCCGAGGCCAAGGTCACACAGAACGAGGTGGACGATGCCGGTACCAAGACGTCGATCGCCGTGGTGCCGCTGACCATTCCGCTGCTGACAGGCCCGGCCACCATGTCGACCGTGGTGATCTACGCCGACCAGGCACAGACATTTCTGCAGCACGCGGCCCTGGTGGGTTATGGGGTGGTGATCGGCCTGGCCACGGCGCTGTGCTTCACCCTGGCCAAGCCGATTGCCCGGGCCCTGGGCCAGACCGGCATCAACGTGATGACGCGGTTGATGGGCCTGATCCTGGCGGCCCTGGCGGTCGAGGTGATGGCCGCCGGCCTGACCAAGCTGTTTCCGGCCCTGGGCTGAGCGGGCGGACCGGACTGCCCGGACCGCCGCTCACGCACCGCTCACTTGAGTTTCTGTGCCTCGGCGCGGAATTCGGCCAGCACCGCGCGGGCGTTCTTGAGCCCGCGCGCCTCGGCCGCCGCCACCCAGCGGTCTTCCAGCGCCGCCTGCTTGGCCTTGACCTCGTTCACGAACGCCTCGCTGGCCATCTGGCGCTGCACACCGGTCTGCTTCTGGATCTCGCGCGAGGCGGCGTCGGTGCGGTCCCAGCCGGCGGCAAACAGCCGGGTTGCCGCTTCACCGGAGACCTTGTCGATCACGGCGCGCTCCTCGGGCTTGAGGCTGTTGTACTTGGCAGGGTTCATCATCCGTCCATGACCCCGGTGGACAGCAGCTCGAACGAGTCCGTGGCCGGCTTGAGGGTGGTGTTCCAGCCCATCAGCTTGGACAGCTCGTTGATGTTGCCCCCGCCGATGCGGAACTTCAGCTTGGCCGCATCGGCGGCGCTGCTGACGGGTTGCTTGACCGTGAAGATGATGCCCGGGCCGTGCGTGAACACGCCCAGCACCTTGACGCCGCGGTGCTCGCCCAGCGGGGCAAAGTACTTGTCGTAGATGCGCTGGTAGGCCACCGATGTGGCGGTGGAGGATTCACCGAGGAACGGGAACTCGGCCACCTGGGTGAAGACGAAACGCCCCGGGGTGTAGCCGTCGACGGTGTAGGACACGTCGGCCAGGCCGTCGCGGATGGCGTCGAAGGTGCCGGGAGGCGCCGACACGGCCTTGGCCAGCAGGTTGCACTTGACACTGCCGTTGGTGCCCTTCTCGACCGCTTCGCACCACTGGTTCTGGGCCATGGTGGCACCGTGCGAAGGCGGCAGCCAGGTGGAGACCTGGAGCACGGTCTGGGCCTGGGCGACGCCGGCCAGAAGGCCGGTGGCAAACAGCGGGACGATGGCAAGCTGGCGGACGTTCATGGGGTCTCCTGGGGTTGTGGGTGAATGGCAAGCGGGATGACGTCAGGCGGCCACCGGCGTGCGCTGGTGCTCGGCCTCGAAGCGGGTCTGCAGCAGGCGCCGGAACTGCAGCAGCGCGGCGTCCATGGCCAGCGGCAGCATGGCCCGCTGGGGATCCAGCGCGATGTTGCGGTGCTGGGCGGTGATCATGTCGCGGTCTTCGTTGAAGGCCCCGATCAGGCTGTTGTAGATGCTCTCGGTGACCGTGTCGTCGCCTTCGCCCACCGGGTGCGACTGCTGGAAGAAGTAGTGGGTGGTGGTTTCGGTCTCGGGCGTGAGGGTCTGGCAGCTGTGCAGACGCACCGACGGACCGGGCGCGTCGGGCGCCGAGCCGGTGGGGCGTCCGCCGGAGTGCATCAGCAGCGTGCCGGGCAGCAGGAAGTCGTAGATGAACCAGCGGTCCAGGTGGGTATCGAACGGACGAAAGCGCTGGTAGAAGGGCGGAGCCGGCACGTCCTGGATGTGGCGCGTGACCCTGATGCCCATCTGTGGCCAGTCCGGTGTGGCGCCTGGCACCGGCTCGATGACGGGTCGGGCCTGGGCGATGCGGGTCGAGCCGCCGAGCGACTTTTCGTGAACGTAGCTCAGGTGTGAAAAGTCGAGCAGGTTGTCGCAGATGAGCAGGTAGGGGGTGTCGTAGTGCAGGTAGCCCGGCCGGTTTTTCCAGTCGGGGCTCTCGCACGAGAAGTTGTCGGGC
>JALOSN010000485.1 GCA_025458415.1 Hydrogenophaga sp. | reverse complement strand
GTGTTCCGTCACCCTCTGCACGATGTGGACAGCGGCAGCGGGAAGTACAGCTACCGGCGCCTGTCGCCGCTGTACCTGGCCGACTATGTCAGCGACAGCGATGGCACCGGCATCGTGCACTCGGCCCCCGCCTACGGCGTGGACGACTTCAACAGCTGTGTCGCGCACGGCCTGGCCTACGACGACATCCTCAACCCGGTGCAGGGCAACGGCGTCTACACCGACGAGCTGCCGCTGTTCGGCGGCCAGCACATCTGGAAGGCCTGCCAGGTCATCATCGAGACCCTGCGCGAGCACGGCCGCCTGATGGCCACGGTCGGCATCACGCACAGCTACCCGCACTGCTGGCGCCACAAGACGCCGGTCATCTACCGCGCCGCCGCCCAGTGGTTCGTGCGCATGGACGAGGGCGAGGGCGTCTTCACCAAGGACAAGGCGTCCAAGACCCTGCGCCAGCTGGCGCTGGACGCCATCGACCACACCCACTTCTACCCCGAGAACGGCAAGGCCCGTCTGCGCGACATGATCGCCAACCGGCCCGACTGGTGCATCTCGCGCCAGCGTTCCTGGGGCGTGCCCGTGCCCTTCTTCCTGCACAAGGATTCGGGCGAGCTGCATCCGCGCACGATGGAGATCCTCGACCAGGCGGCTGACATCGTCGAGAAAGGTGGCATCGAGGCCTGGAGCCGCGTGACGGCCGAGGAGATCCTGGGCGCTGAAGACGCGGCCAGGTACACCAAGAGCACCGACATCCTGGAAGTCTGGTTCGACTCCGGCTCGACCTTCTGGCACGTCCTGCGCGGCAGCCACGCCAAGGCCTACCCCAACGGCGCCAGCCACGCCCAAGGCCCCGAGGCCGACCTGTACCTGGAAGGGCACGACCAGCACCGCGGCTGGTTCCACAGCTCGCTGCTGCTGGGCTGTGCCATCTTTGACCGCGCGCCGTACAAGGGCCTGCTGACCCACGGTTTTGCCACCGACGGCCAGGGCCGCAAGATGAGCAAGTCGCTGGGCAACGTGGTGGTGCCACAGGAAATCACCAGCAAGCTTGGCGCCGAGATCGTGCGCCTCTGGGTGGGCGCCACCGACTATTCGGGCGACCTCAACATCGACGACAAGATCCTGGCCCGGGTGGTCGATGCCTACCGCCGCATCCGCAACACGCTGCTACGCCCTGGCCCGCGCCAGCGCGCTGCAGGCCGAGATCCTGAAGCACTTCGACGTCTACGAGTTCCACCCGGTGGTGAGCAAGCTGCAGGTCTACTGCTCCGAAGACCTCGGCGCGTTCTACCTGGACGTGCTCAAGGATCGGCTGTACACGACCGCACCGAAGTCGCTGGCCCGCCGCTCGGCCCAGACCGCGCTGCACCAGATCACCCATGCCATGCTGCGCTGGATGGCGCCCATCCTCAGCTTCACTGCCGAGGAAGCGTGGGCCGTGTTTGCCAGGGACACGACCCGGGGGTCGATCTTCTTCGAGACGTTCTCTGCCCTGCCCTCCCCCAACGAAGCCCTGCTGGCCAAGTGGGCACGCCTGCGCGAGGTTCGCGACGCGGCGAACAAGGCCATCGAGGACTTGCGCGCTGCCGGCCAGGTGGGCGCCTCGCTGCAGGCCACGCTGACGATCACGGCGGGCGCCGACGACGCAGCCCTGCTGCGATCGCTGGGTGCCGACCTGAAGTTCGTGACCATCACCTCGGCCGTGACCGTGGTCGACGGCAGCGAACTGGCCATCACGGTCACGCCCAGCACCGCCACCAAATGCGAACGCTGCTGGCACTACGCCGAAGACGTGGGCAGCCACGACGATCACCCGACGCTGTGCGGCCGCTGTGTCAGCAACCTGGCCGAGGCGTCCGGGACCGGTACCGGCGAAACCCGCGTGGTGGCCTGATGGCGGGCAAGCAGATCTCGATGTGGCACTGGCTGGCATTGTCGCTGGCCATCGTGCTGGTGGACCAGTTGACGAAGTGGCTGATCATCGGCAACTACCGGCTGGGCGACAGCACCTATGTCACCAGTTTCTTCAACATCGTACGGGCCCACAACACGGGGGCCGCCTTCTCCTTTCTGGCCGATGCCGGTGGCTGGCAGCGCTGGTTCTTCATCGGCCCATCCTGGCCGGTGCGATCGGCAACAACCTGATCGACCGCGTGGTGCACGGCTACGTGGTGGACTTCCTGGACTTCCACTGGTCCTTCCTGGCCGGCATATTCCACGGCGGGCATTTCCCCGCCTTCAACGTGGCCGACATGGCGATCACCGCCGGTGCCGTGGCCCTGATACTGGACGAGATCCTGCGGGTCAAGCGCAGCAAGTCCTGAGCTTCCCCATACCCGCACTGGCGGATGTGCGCGCGCCTGAGGGCATCCGGTCATCGCCTGGGAGCCCGTGGATTCCCGCTTGTGCGGGAATGAGGAAGACAGGCACGGTGTGACGGGGAATGGTTTGCGGGTTGACGGGCGTGTGCTAACCTGATCGACACCCATCGCCTTGAATCGGAGACACCGCCATGCCCGGACTGCTGCCCCACATCGATCCTGACGGACTGCTGGAATTCTCGGTCGTCTACACCGACCGCGCGCTCAACCACATGTCCAGGCGCTTCCAGGGCGTGATGACC
>JALOSN010000092.1 GCA_025458415.1 Hydrogenophaga sp. | reverse complement strand
ATGGGCGCGCTTCCATTCGCCGGCCGCGTACTTGTTGGCCTCGGCCAGCGTGGGGTAGGTGTGGATGGTGCCCAGGATCTTGTTCAGGCCCAGGCCGTGCTTCATGGCCAGCACGTACTCGGCCAGCAGGTCGCCGGCATGGGTGCCGACGATGGTCACGCCCAGGATGCGGTCCTTGCCCGGCACGGTCAGCACCTTGACGAAGCCGTGCGCCTCGCTGTCGGCAATGGCGCGGTCCAGGTCGTCGATGCCGTATGTCGTGACCTCGTAAGCGATGCCTTTCTCCTTCGCTTCCTGCTCGTTCAGACCGACACGCGCCACCTCGGGGTCGATGAAGGTGGCCCAGGGAATGACCGAGTAGTCGGCCTTGAATTTCTTGAAGTCACCGAACAGCGCGTTGACGGCCGCGTACCAGGCCTGGTGGGCCGCCACGTGGGTGAACTGGTAAGGACCGGCCACGTCACCGGCAGCGTAGATGTTGGGGTAGAGGGTCTGCAGGTACTCGTTGGTCTCGACCGTGCGGTTGGTCGGAATGCCCAGGTCCTCCAGGCCGTAGCCGGTCAGGCGCGCCACGCGACCGACGGCGCACAGCAGCTGGTCGAAGGCGATGCGCTTCTCCGCACCGCCGTGTTCCACCACCAGGGTCTTCTCGCCGTCGACCCGTTCGCAGCGCAGGGCCTTGTGACCGGTCAGCACCGCCACGCCGTCGGCTTCCAGCGAGGCTTTGGCCAGCGCGCTCACCTCCTCGTCCTCGCGGATCATGATGCGGGGCCCCATCTCGACCTGCGTCACCTGCGAGCCCAGGCGTGCGAAGCTCTGCGCCAGCTCCGACCCGATGGGGCCGCCGCCCAGCACCACCAGACGCCGGGGCACCTCGTCGAGCTTGGCGAACTCGTCCCACAGCGTGTCGCTGGTGACGTAGCCCACGTCGTCCAGGCCCGGCAGGGGCGGCACGAAGGGGCTGGCGCCGGCGGCGATCACGATGCTGCGTGCGGTCAGGCGCTGGGTGCCACCGCCATTGAGGGCGATTTCCACCGTCCAGGGGTTGACCAGCTTCGCGTAACCCTGCAGCACCTCGACGCCCAGACCGGTGTAGCGCTCGACGCTGTCGTGTGGTTCGATGGCGCGGATCACGTCGTGGATGCGCTGCATCACCGCCTTGAAGCTGAACGACGCTACCGTGTCCGACAGGCCGTAGTTGGAGGCGTGGCGCATCTGGTGCGCCAGCTTGGCGCTCTTGATCAGGGCCTTGCTGGGCACGCAGCCGTAGTTCAGGCAGTCACCGCCCATCTTGTGGGCCTCGACCAGGGTGACCTTGGCCTTGACGGCGGCCGCGATGTAGGCAGTGACCAGACCGCCGGCGCCGGCGCCGATGACGACCAGGTTGCGGTCGAAGGTGCGCGGGCGCACGCTGTTCCAGCGGGCGTAGACCTTGCGCTTCTGCATCACCTCGACGATGCGCCGTGCGATCAGCGGGAAGATGCCCAGCAGCACGAAGGAACCCAGCAGGGCGGGACTGAGGATGCCCTGCAGCGAGTCCAGCCGCGCCAGCTGGGTGCCGGCATTCACATACACCAGCGTGCCGGCCAGCATGCCGATCTGGCTCACCCAGTAGAAGGTGAGGGCCTTCATGCGGGTCAGGCCCATCAGCAGGTTGATCAGGAAAAAGGGCACGACCGGGATCAGCCGCAGGGTGAACAGGTAGAACGCACCGTCCTTCTCGACGCCGCGGTTGATCTCGGCCAGGCGCTGGCCGAAGCGGTTCTCGACCGTGCTGCGCAGGATGAAACGCGAGACCAGAAAGGCCAGGGTGGCGCCGATGGTGCTGGCGAACGAGACAATGACCGTGCCCCAGAGCAGGCCGAAGATGGCGCCGCCGGCCAGGGTGATGATGGCCGCCCCGGGCAGCGAGAGCGCGGTGGCTGCCACATAGATGGCGAAGTAGGCGCCCGCCACCTGCCAGGGGTGCTGGGCGTACAGGTCGGCAAAGGCCGCCTGGCTCTGCTTGAGGTAGTCCAGGCTCAGGAAGCGGCCGAGGTCAAAGGCAAAAAAGGTGCCGATGCCCGCCACCAGTGCGATCAGCAGCAAGATTTTCCGGGTGCTCACGACGTATCCTTGTCCGAATTGTTGTGTTGCTGTTGAGTCGCTGTGGATCGCCCATTCTTACACCCCTTGCCTGCCGCCCTGCGTGAAGCCCTGCAAGCGGTCGGTCATCCGCTGGCCGCCGCACCATTGACCCGGCTGCCGGACAAGGGTCTGGCCCATGACCATGTCCGGCTGGAAGGCACGGGGCTGCTGGCGCGTGTGCCCAAGCAAAGCCAGATGGGGTTGCCGGCGCTGGACAACCTGGCCTATCAGCGGGCCTGCTTTGAACGCGCTGCCGTGGGCGGAACCACCCCGCATCTGCACGGTGTGTTGCCGCCATCGGATGCCTTGCCGAGGGGGGCGCTGCTGGTGGAAGAGATTGTGGGGCGGCCGGCCCGGCTGCCACAGGACCTGCCGGCCGTGGCGCAATCGCTGGCGGCGCTGCACACCCTGCCGCTGCCGACGGCCGAAGCCCGTCCGCCCCTGCGGGCCGATGCCGACCCTTTGCAGGCGCTGCTGCAGGAGGTGCGCGAGCAGGCCGGCTGGTGGCCCCAGGCGGGGGTGCATGAGGAGGTGACACGCTGCCTGCAGGCGGAGCTGGCCGATCTGGCTGTGCTCTGCGCGCAGCCCGGACGGCCCGACATCACCCTGGTGGCCTTCGATGCCCACCCGGGCAACTTCATCGTGCCCGCAGATGGCCGTGCCGTGCTGGTCGACCTGGAGAAATGCCGCTACAGCCACCCGGGGCTGGACCTGGCCCATGCCACCCTCTACACCTCCACCACCTGGGACATCGAGGGTCGCTGCGCCTTGTCCCCCGCCGAGGTGGCGGCGTTCTACCGTGCCTGGGCGTCTCGCGTGGGCGAGGGGCTGGCACTTTCGGCGATGCACTGGCACCTGCCCCTTCGCCGCGGCATGTGGCTCTGGTCGCTGACCTGGTGCGCCAAGTGGCGGGTGCTTTCCCGGCAGGCGGCGCGCAGCGGAGGTGATGGCGAGGACTGGTCGGTTCAGCGCAGCGAAGATCGGCTGGTCGCGCATGTGCGCGAGCGGGTCGACCACTACCTGGATCCGGGTGTGGTGCACCGGGTTCGTCAGGGCTTCGAGGAACTGGCCGAGGCATTGGCGGCATGAAGCTCGCCATCGTTGTTCCGGTGCTCGACGAAGCGGACCAGGTGTCGTCCCGGTTGCAGGCGCTGGCGCCCTACCGGGCGGACGGCGTGCATGTGGTTGTGGTCGATGGGGGCAGCCGGGATGACACGGTGCAACGGGCCACGCCCTTGGTCGACCAGGTTTTGGTGGCACCGCGCGGACGATCGTCCCAGATGAACGCTGGCGCCCGTGCGGCGGCAGCCCTGGGCGCCGACACGCTGCTGTTCCTGCATGCGGACACGCGCCTGCCCGAAGGCGCTGTCGCGCTGATCGGCCGCGCCATGGGCAACGGTGCCGAATGGGGACGTTTTGACGTGCACATCGAAGGCCGGCACCCGCTGCTGCCCATGGTGGCCACCCTGATGAACCTGCGCTCGCGCCTGACAGGCATCGCCACCGGCGACCAGGCGGTGTTTGTGCGGCGCCGACTGTTCGAGGCGGTGGGCGGGTTTCCCGAGCAACCCCTGATGGAGGACATCGCGCTGAGTGTGCGTCTGCGCCAGGTCTCGCGTCCGGCCTGTCTGCGCGAGCACGTCACCACCTCGGGCCGCCGCTGGGACCGGCACGGTCTTTGGGCGACCATCGTTCTGATGTGGCGCCTGCGGGCAGCCTATGCGCGGGGTGCCGACCCGCATGCACTGGCGCTGCGATACGGTTACCGGCCCCGCGCCACGGCGGCGCTGGCCATCATGGCCAAGGCGCCGGTCCCCGGGCTGGCCAAGACGCGCCTGGTCCCGCTGCTGGGCCAGACCGGAGCGGCCCGGGCGCAGCGGGGTTTCATCCTGCGCGCGCTGGCCTGCGTGCGGGCCGCCGCGCTGGGTCCTGTCACCCTGTGGTGCGCCCCCGATGCGCAGCACCGCCTGTTTCGCCTGCTGCGCGAACGACTGGGCGTGGTCACGCGACCCCAGCCCGAAGGCGACCTGGGGCAGCGCATGCGGGTGGCCATGCAGGCGCATTTCGACCGTGCTCCCCACCAGCCGTGGATCGTGGTCGGCACCGACTGTCCGGCGCTGACGCCGGCCCACCTGCAGGCCATGGCCGACGCCCTGTTGCGGCACGGCGCGGCGGTGCTGCCAGCCGAGGATGGTGGCTATGTGGCGCTGGGTCTGGCGCGGTCCTGTCCATCGGTGTTCGAAGGGGTGGACTGGAGCACCCCGCAGGTGCTGGCGCAGACCCTCGAGCGGCTGAACGCCAATGGGACGACTTGTGTCGAGCTGCCCGCTCTGTGGGACGTGGACGAACCGGCCGACTGGCTGCGCTGGCAGGCCCTGCCGACCCGGTCTTGACCTGTGTCAAAAAGTCATCCGGACGGCGGAACCCTGGACGCCAGCCCTGTCTTACCGGGTTAAGGTCGGACCTTCCGGTCAGACATGCCGTTCACCAGAGAGGCCGCCCGCCGCATGCCCGCCACACCGACAACGAGTTCCCCCGATACCGAACCGCGCCCCTGGCACTGCTTGGCGCCCGGGCAGGTACTGGCCCAGCTGGACAGCGCGTCCCTGGGCCTGCTTACCACCGAAGCGAATGACCGCCTGCGGCGTCACGGTCCCAATCGGCTGCAGATGGCCGAAGGCCCTGCATGGTGGCGGCGCGTGCTGGCCCAGTTCAACAACCTGCTCATTCTGGTGCTGCTGGCCGCGGTGGTCGTCACCGCGCTGATCGGCCACCTGCTCGACTCCGCTGTCATCCTCGCGGTGGTGCTGCTCAACGTGTCCATCGGCGTGCTGCAGGAAGGCAAGGCCGAAAAGGCCCTGGCGGCCATTCGCCACCTGCTGGCGCCGCACGCCAGCGTCTGGCGCGATGGGCGCCTGCAGGACATCGACGCGGCCGATCTGGTGCCGGGCGACGTGGTGCAGGTCGCCTCGGGCGACAGCCTTCCGGCCGACCTGCGCTGGCTGCAGATCAACAACCTGCGCGTCGACGAGTCGGCCCTGACCGGCGAGTCGGTTCCGGTCGAAAAAGCGGTCGCCCCGGTGGCGGCCGACGCGGCCCTGGGCGACCGCCTGTGCATGGGCTATGCCGGCACCCTGGTCACCCAGGGGCAGGCGCGTGGCGTGGTGGTGGCCACCGCCGGTGCAACCGAGATGGGTCGTATCGGCCGCCTGCTCGAATCGGTGGAGCAGGTGACCACACCCCTGGTGCGCAACATGGGGCAGCTGGCGCGATGGATCACCCTGGCCGTGGTGGCCGCGGCGGGCATGCCGGTGGCCGAGATGTTCATGACCGCCGTCGGCCTGGCGGTGGCCGCCATTCCCGAAGGCATGCCCGCCATCATGTCCATCACCCTGGCCATCGGGGTGCAGCGCATGGCCGCGCGCCATGCGGTGATCCGGCGCCTGCCAGCCGTCGAAACCCTGGGGTCGGTGACGGTGATCTGCTCCGACAAGACCGGCACCCTCACGCGCAACGAGATGACGGTGCAGCAGGTGGTGCTGGCCAGCGGCGTGGTCGACGTCGAGGGGGCGGGTTATGTCCCGCAGGGTGCACTCAGGCGCAAAGGTCACCACCTGCAACCGGCCGAGCTGTTCCGCGAGGCGCCGGTGCTGCTGGCGCTGGCCGAGGCTGCCGCCCTGTGCAACGACGCCAGCCTGCACCCGGAAGCGGGCCTGTGGCAGCTGGCCGGTGACCCCACGGAAGGCGCCTTGCTCACGCTGGCCATGAAGGCCGGCATCGACCCGCTGGAACTGGCCCGTGAGCGCCCGCGAACCGGCGCCATCCCGTTCGAATCGGAACACCGCTACATGGCCACCGCCCATGCAGCGGCCGACGGCGAGCCGGCCGGACACGACCTGTTGCTCAAGGGCGCACCCGAGCGCGTGCTGACCATGTGCAGTCACCAACTCGCCGACGACGGCCAGACCGTGCCGTTGGACGAGGCTTGCTGGCAGCGCGCCATCGACGAACAGGCGCGCGCCGGACGTCGGGTGCTGGCCCTGGCGCGCGGTCGTGTGGACGCGACCACGGCGCTGGACAGCCGAAGCGGGGTCGAGGGTCTGACCTTGCTCGGGCTGGTGGGCATCATCGATCCGCCCAGGCAGGAGGCCATCGAAGCGGTGGCGCAATGCCGTGCCGCCGGCATCCGGGTCAAGATGATCACCGGTGACCATGGCGTGACGGCCAGCGCGATTGCCCGTCAGCTGGGCATGGGCGACCGGCTGCGGGCCGTCACCGGCCCCGAGATCGAAGCCATGGACGAGACGGCCTTGCAGCAGGCGGTGCAGGACACCGACGTGTTCGCCCGCGCCAGCCCCGAACACAAGCTGCGTCTGGTGCGCGCCCTGCAGGCACGGGGCGAGGTGGTGGCCATGACCGGTGACGGCGTCAACGACGCACCTGCACTCAAGCAGGCCGATGTCGGTGTGGCCATGGGACGCAAGGGCACCGAGGCGGCCAAGCAGGCCGGCGCCATCGTGCTGGCCGACGACAACTTCGCCTCCATCGCACACGCGGTGGAAGAGGGCCGCACGGTCTACGACAACCTGCGCAAGACCGTGACCTTCCTGCTGCCCATCAACGGCGGCGAGTCGATGTCGCTGCTGGTGGCCGTGTTGTTCGGGCTGTCCCTGCCGATCCTGCCGGTGCAGATCCTGTGGGTGAACATGGTGAGTTCGGTGGCGCTGGCCATGGTGCTGGCCTTCGAACCCACCGAACCCGGCGTCATGCAGCGTTCGCCGCGTCCGCCGGGCGAAGCCATGCTGAGCCCCTTCGTGATCTGGCGCATTGTGCTGGTCTCGACCCTGTTCAGTCTGGGCATCTTCGGCATGTACCAGTGGTCGCTGGACCGCGGTGCGCCGGTCGAGGTCGCGCGCACCATGGCGGTCAACACCCTGGTGGCCATGGAGGTGTTCTACCTGTTCAGTGTGCGATACCTGAAGGCGCCCTCATTCTCTCTGGCCGGCGTGCAGGGAACACCCCGGGTATTGCTGGCAGTGGGCCTGGTGGTGGTGCTGCAGGCGCTTTTCACCTACGCCCCCTTCATGCAACTGTGGTTCGGCACCCGTGCCTTGGAGCCGGCGCAGGTGCTGCTGTGTGCCCTGGCCGGACTGGCCGTGCTGGTGCTGCTCGAAGGCGAGAAGTGGGTGGTTCGTCAGCGAAACCGCGTATAGCCCCAGCCGATGCGCAACGCGGTGGTGATCACGCACAGGGCCGCAAAACCGTAGGCGATGGGAGCGAACCAATGCGGCCACAGGCACATGGCCACAAAGGCGATGAGGGTCTCGGTGGCCTCGGTCAGTCCGCCCAGAAAATAGAAGCTCTTGTCCGGCAAAGCCAGTGAATGCAGCTTCCGCTTCTCGGCGACGATGGCAAAGGCCAGGAAGCTGCTGCCGGTGCCGATGAAGCTGGCCAGCAGGACCGCGGAGGCCAGTGCGTTGGCATCCGGGTCGGCCACCGCAAAGGCCAGCGGAATCGACGCGTAGAACACGAAGTCCAGCGTGATGTCCAGAAAACCGCCGCGGTCGGTGGGTTGCGTGGCGCGGGCCACCGCGCCGTCCAGTCCGTCCATCAGGCGCGAGCCCATCAGCAGGACCAGGCCGATCAGAAAGTGCCCGGTGGCAATGGCCGCTGCTGCGCCCAGGCCGAGCACAAAGCCGGCCCAGGTCAGCGCGTCGGCATGCACGCCCAGGTGGCACAGCGTGCGTGCCGCGCGCACCATCAGCGGCCGCATGGCGGCCTGTACCGCCTTATCCAGCATGGAACAGCTCCACCACCCGCCGCGGGTTCGCGATGTCGGCCCTGTCGTGCGTGACCAGAATGGCCGGTACATGGGCGGCGCAGATGTGCCCGAACACGAACTCCCTGAACTGCGACCGCAGGGCAGCATCCAGCCGCGAGAAGGGTTCGTCCAGCAGCAGTGCCCGCGGCCGGGCCAGCAGGGCGCGCATCAGGGCCACACGCGCGCGTTGACCGCCCGACAGCGTGGCCGGGTCCCGATCACCGAAGCCGGGCAGACCGGCCTCGGCCAGCGCCTGTTCGGCCTCTGCCCTGCGGGCGCCGGACGGACCCGGTGGCAGCGCGAACAGCAGGTTCTCGGCCACGCTCAGGTGCGCGAACAGCAGGTCGTCCTGGAAGATCAGCCCGATGCCGCGCTGTGCCGTCGGCAGCCGGGTCAGGTCCTGTCCGTCGAGCACGATCCGGCCCTTGAAATCCAGTGCCGACTGGCCCTCGGCCACCGTCCCCAGGGTGCCGGCGATGGCCGCCAGCACCGAGCTTTTGCCGCAACCGCTGGGTCCCATCAGGGTCAGCACCTCGCCGGGCGGAACCTCCAGCCTCAGGTCCGAGACCAGGTCGCGGCCGGGACGACCCAGTCGCTCGATGTGGATGTTCAGGCTCATGGGTTGGAGACTGTAAAGCGTCGCGGCCGCCCCAGCCAGGCGGCCAGCGCGAAACCCAGTACGGGCAGCACGAACTGCAGCCAGGCATAGGCACCGGTGAGCGAACGCTGGGCGCCGGCGGCCAGCGTGACCGCCTCGGTCGTGACCGTGTTCCAGCGGCCGGCACCGACGTAGAGTGTCGGCAGGTACTGCGCCACACTCACCGCAAAGCCCACCGCCGCCGATGCCGCCAGGGACCGCCTCAACAGAGGCCACTTGACCCGCCACAGGAAATGCCAGCGTCCGTGCCCGAGGCTGGCCGCCAGGCTGCGGTAGCGCGGGTCAAAGCCCAGGTAGGCCGGTGACAGCGCCAGCAGCACATAGGGCAGCACCAGGGTCGTGTGCGCCAGCAGCAGACCAGGCCACAGGCCCTCCCACTGCAGCCTGAGCACCAATCCGTACAGACCGACCACCCAGAGCACGCCCGGCAGCACCAGCGGCAGGTAGAGCAGCGGGCGCAGTGCGCGGTCCCAGTGCCTTGGCGCCAGCTCCAGCCAGGCGACACACCACAGCAGTGACAACAGGGCCGAGGCCGCCGCCAGCAGCAGCGTGTCGGTCACGGTGCCCGTGCTGGACCAGACGCCCTGCCACGCCTGCCATGTCCAGGCTTCGGGCAGCAGATGGGGAAACGGCCAGACGCCGGCCACGCTGCCCACGGCCAGCGCCAGCAGGATGCTGGCATACACCAGCACCAGCGTGTGCCAGGCCCAGGATCTGTGTTCGCGCGCAGGCGGTCCTCGCCGGCCGTCCGGTGGTCGCAGGCGAAGACGGGCAACAGCCCACCAGGCCAGCCCACTGGCCAGCACCAGCAAGGCCAGCAGGCCGCCGGCCGCCGCACCCTGGGCGTTCACCGCCAGATCCGCATCCTGCAACCATTGCCAGGCCAGCACCGCCAGGGTCGGCGGGCTGGCCGGCCCGATCACCAGCGCCATGTCGACCACCGTCAGACCATAGGCCAGCACCGCCATCAGTGGCCACCACAGTCGTGGCGCCAGCTGCGGCCAGATGACGCGCCACCAGGCCCGCGATGGCCCATAGCCCAGGGTCTGCGCCAGGCTGTGCTCGGCCTGCCAGCGCCGACGGACATCGTCCCGCTGCAGCTGGCTGGCGGCGGTCCAGAGCAAGAAGGGCACCTCCTTGAGGACCAGTGCCGCGATCAGGCCCAGACCCCAGGGGTCCTGCGTGGTGGGCCACGGTGGCGGAAACTCGAACCCGGTCAACCAGGGCGAAACCGCGCGCAGCAACCAGCCGCTGGGGGCCACCAGAAACACCAGGCCGATGGCCAGCGCCGCATGGGGGGTGGCCAGCATGGCCGGCAGTGCCCGGCCCATGGTCGTCAGGCGCTGGCGGACAAAGGCCTGCGCCAGCAGCCAGGCACTGATCCACCACGCCAGCGCGGTCGACGCCAGACCGGTCCACAGGGTCAGCAGCAGGGCCGCAGTCGTCTGCGGTGCGGCCCACAGGGCCTGCCAGGCCGTCATATCGGCCAGCGAGTGCA
>JALOSN010000091.1 GCA_025458415.1 Hydrogenophaga sp. | reverse complement strand
CTCAGGTCACATCGAGCGCGTCGAGTACATCAAGGAAACCGTGCGCCAGGGCAGTGGCCTGGATGACGAAAAGAACCTGAGCCCAGCCGCCATGGAGCGGGGCTGGGAGTGCCTGGCCCGCTTTGCCGAGCGGATCCAGGGGTTCAAAAAGCAGCAGGTGCGGGCGGTGGCCACCCAGACCCTCAGGGAGGCCCGCAACCGCGAAGAGTTTCTGTCCCGCGCCCAGACTGTGCTGGGTTTTCCGATCGAGGTGGTCTCTGGCCAGGAAGAGGCCCGGCTGATCTACCAGGGGGTATCCCACCTGCTGCCACAGTCGGATGAGCGCCGCCTGGTGGTCGATATCGGGGGTCGATCGACTGAAATGATCCTCGGCCAGGGCTATCAGGCCCTCCGCCTGGAGTCGTACCGCCTGGGCAGCGTGGCCTGGTCGGGCAAGTATTTTCCACGGGGCCAGGTGACCCTGGCGTCCATGAAAACCGCGGAAATTGCCGCCAAGGCCGTGCTCGACGAGGCGCTGGACACCTTTCCCCCCTCCGAATGGACCGCGGCCTACGGGTCATCGGGCACGGTGGGCGCGGTGGCCGACATCCTGGGCAGCAACGGCTGGGCCAGTGGCGTGGTGACGCGCTCGGGCCTGGACTGGCTGATTGACCGTCTGGTCAAGGCGGGCAACGTGGAACAGTTGCGGCTTGAGGGCCTCAAGGATGACCGGCGCCCGGTGATCGCCGGGGGGCTGAGCGTGCTCAGCGCCATCTTTGACCTGTTCGATATCCAGCAGATGGTGCCCGCCCAGGGCGCGCTGCGCCAGGGGGCCCTGTACGACCTGCTTGACCGGGTGTCCGACGGGGGCGATGTGCGCGAACGGACCGTGGGCTGGCTCGCTTCCCGCTTTTCGATCGACGAGGCCCAGGCGCAGCGCGTGAGCACCGTGGCCACCGCGCTGTTCGCACAGGTGGCGGCGGTCGATGCCCAGAACCAGCGCTATTCCCAGAAGCTGGCCTGGGCTGCCCGTCTGCACGAGATCGGCACCCACATTTCCCACGACCGCTCCTACCACCACGGCGCCTACATCCTGGACAACGTGGATGCACCCGGTTTTTCACTGCCGGAGCTTCATCGCATGAGCCAGCTGGTGCTCGGACAGCGCGGCAAGCTGCGCAAGCTGGGTGAGGCCCTTGGGGATGAGCTGTTTGCCAAGCAGTTGCTGTGTCTCCGGCTGGCCGTGATGCTGTGCCATGCCCGACGAATGCCCGAGCACGAATCGGTCAAGCTGAGCTACAAGGCCGGCGCCTTCAAGCTGAGCACCAACCCGGGCTGGGCCCGGCGCTATCCGCAGTCGTGGCTGCTGGGCGAAGAGGTTCAGGCCTGGCAGAAGACCGACTGGAAGTTCAGCATCGACATCCGTTGACAACACCACCGGGTATTCGTTCACGCTTGGGCAGTTGCGTGAAGCCGTGTGTCGCAGCCGGCCGCCAGGGGCACGTAGCATGCTGCAGATGACATCACGACCCCACCGGCCATGGCGCTGATTCTGGTTGCCGAGGACGACCCGGGCACGCGCAAGCTGCTGGCTGCAGTGCTCGAACGCAGCGGACACGACGTGTTGCAAGCCGAAGACGGTGCCCACGCGTGGGCATCGGTTCGCAGCTACCGGCCTGACGTGGTCATCAGTGACGTCAACATGCCAGGCATGACGGGCATGGACCTGCTGGACCGCGTCCGCTCGCACCACGAACTGGCACTGACACCCGTGATCCTGCTCACCACGCTACAGGAGCGCAGGGACGTTCGCCTGGCCATGAGCAAGGGGGCGGATGATTACATCGCCAAACCCTTCAAGACCGACGAACTGCTGGACGCCGTGACGGCGCAGCTCAACCGAAATGCCACCCGGGCTGCCCTGCAGGACCTGCAAATGCGGGACGCCATTGAGCATGCGCTGCAGGAGCAGGCCCGGCAGCTCGGTGACGAGTACGAGCAGCGCCTGGCCACGGCCTTGAGCGAACAGTGGCCCGGTGAGGCCGAGGGACAGCAGACGTCCTTCTGTCCGGAAGCCTCGGTGCTCTGCATCCGGCTGGAGCCGGTCCGTCAGTGGATCGCCCGCCTCGATCCCGTCGACCTGGCGCGGCTGTTCAAACGCTTTCACGAGTGCGTGGGCGACACCGTCTACCTGTTTGGTGCGGTCAATCTGCAGGGTACGGGGGAGCAGATGCTGGCCCTGTTCGACGACCGCAAGCAGAATCCGTCGGCACCCCATGTGTTGCGCGCGCTGAAGGCCGCATTCGCCTTGCGCCAGGCCGAGGCGACGCTCGACGCCTTTGGCACACGCCTGCAACCCGGCCACGCCGCTCTGCCGGGCGCGGCCATCCGGGTCGGCCTGCACCTGGGCCCGGTCGCGCTCGCTTCCCTGGAGGGTCTGCTGGGCGGACCTGCCCGTGCCATCCCGGTGGGAGACGCGGTTCTGCAAGCCAGGGATCTGTCCGACAGTGCCATCAGCATGAACCGGCGCGTCATGGTGTCCGTGCCCGTGATGCGACGCATCACTGGTGCGGTCCGCCTGCAGGACCGTCAGCTGGTGAACATTCCCGGGCGCGACGCGCCACTGGACGCGTGCGCCGTCGAACCTTTGCCCTGACCGATCAGGAACCTGGACAACGATGCCAACGATGACAACCGCCTCCGCCATCCGCCGGCTTCCGATCGGTCGCACGCTGGTGATGGCCATGGTGATTCGATCAACAGGCTGGCCGAGGATGCGATGAGCCAGGCCGCCCACCGCATCGATGTGGGTGCACTGGCCCACCTGGGGGAGTCGCACACCGTGGTCAACGCCCTGGTACCGCCGGTGGTGACCACCGGGGCCGAGGCGGCGCGCACCCGCAACTGGCTGAAGGACACCGCCTCGTTCGAGACAATGGCCTATGCGCTGACCCAGCAGTCACCCAATGTGCCCTACCTGTACATCGGCGCCGAAGATGGCAGTTTCTTCGGCCTGGAGCGCGAGAGCTACGGGTTCGTGGTGAGGTCCATCCGTCCCGGCGAGGGGGGGCGTCGTCACTACAAGATCGAACAACCGGGCGATCGCTCCAACCTGGTCCGTACCGAACAGACCATCTACGACCCGCGCAAACGCCCCTGGTACCAGTTGGCCGTGAGCACGGGCCGGCGTATTTTCACCGATGTGTACAGGTCCGCGGTCAAGGACCAGTTTGACCTCACCCTGGCCCATCCGATCATGGCCGAGGACGGCAAGACCCTGCTGGGCGTGCTGGCCGTCGATATGAGCTTGGCGCGGCTGGGCGAGCTGATCCGAAGCACCCGAATCAGCGAGAACGCGGTCACCTACCTGGTCGACAGCCGGGGAATGCTGGTCGCATCCTCGGTCGATGAGCCGCTCAGCCGCATGGTGGACGGTCGCCATCAGTTGCTGTCCCCACTGGAGAGTCAGGATGCTCTGGTCAGGGAGTCCTTCACCCAGCTGAAGGCCCAGCACGGCAAGCAGGTGGACACAGGCCTGGTCTGGCTGGACATGCCGGTCCACTGGCTGGAGCGCCTCGGGCTGCGTTCCCATCGCCTGATCGCCTTGCAGCGCCCGTTTGGCCGCAAGTACGATCTGGACTGGCAACTGATCGTGGTGGCGCCCGAGTCGGACTTCACCGATTCGGTCATGCTCGCCAGGCGCTGGGCGCTGGCAGGAACTGCCTTGCTCACCGTCCTGTGCGCCTGGGCCGCCTTTGTGGTGGGGCGCGGCCTGTCGCGGCAGTTCCAGCAGTTGAACGCGTCGGCAACGGCAGTGGGTGCAGGGTCGGTGCCGCCCATCCAGCACGCATCCCGGTTTGCAGAAGTGCACCACCTGTCCCAGGTCATGCACAACAGCGCCCAGGCGCTGCAAACCTACACGCAGGAGATCCGTCAGAAGAACGAGCAACTGCAGGAAGCGGCTCAGCTGCTGGAGCAGCGGGTTCAGCAACGTACCGCCGAGTTGGCTGCATCGAGGGAAGAGGCCCTGGCCGCCGTCAAGGCAAAGGCCGGGTTTCTGGCCGTGATGAGCCATGAGATCCGCACGCCATTGAACGGTGTCGTCGGCATGAGCCAGCTGCTTCGCGACTCACAGCTCAATGCCGACCAGACCGAGCTGATGGATGTGCTCAAGGTCTCCAGCGAGCAGTTGCTGTCCGTGGTGGACGACATCCTGGACTTCTCGCGCATCGAATCGGGCAAGCTGACCCTGGAGGACCGCCCTTTCGACCTCAAGGCTGCCATCCGCGACACGGTGGACATGGTGCGCCTGAAAGCCCGTGAAAAGGGTCTGCACCTGAACCTTCATGTGGCCCACACCGTGCCCGATGCCATCCGGGGTGACGTGACCCGCCTGCGGCAGGTGCTGCTGAACCTGCTGGCCAATGCCGTCAAGTTCACCGCCCAGGGTGAGGTGAACCTGCGTGTCTGGTGCGACGCGCCAGACACCGGACCGGCGCCTGTGCTGCACTTCAGCGTCACCGACACCGGTGTCGGCATCCGGCCGGAGCGCCTTCATGATCTCTTCCAGCCGTTTGCCCAGGGCGACACCTCGACCACAAGGGTCTATGGAGGAACCGGTCTGGGGCTGATGATCTGCAAGCACCTGGTGGAGATGATGGGTGGCCAGATCGGCGTCGCAAGTGAGCCCGGCGCCGGCTCCACGTTCCGTTTTGAGCTTCCGGCCCGCGCTGCCAGCATGACCGATGTCGAGGGCCCGTTGTCCAGGGAGTTGCCCAAGGCCCGCGGGGACCATCGTGTGCTGGCGGTTGACGACCATCCGGGCAACCTCAAGGTGATCACGGCCATGCTGGAGCGACTGGGGTATCGGTACGACACCTGCCAGGACGGACGCCAGGCCCTGGACAAGGTGCTTCATGCACGCCAGGACGACCAGGATTACGCCATCGTGCTGCTCGATCTGCACATGCCCGGTCTGGACGGGCTCGGTACGGCCCGGGCCATCAACGCTGCGCTGCAGGAGCGGTCGCCTCGCCTGATCGGGGTGTCTGCCTCGTCGCTGGGCGAAGACCGACAGCGCTGCCTTGAGGCCGGCATGACGGCCTATCTGACCAAGCCTCTCGAAATGGATCATCTGGCCCGCACGCTGGACGAACTGACCCGGACCTTGGACCGAGCCTGTTCGCGCCAGGCAGCCGGCGCAGAGGTTGGAACACCGGCGTCGGCACCGCCCGAGGGTGAGAGCGGACTGCATGAGGAGGCACCATGGGTGGATATGCAGCGCTGGGCTTCGTTTGCGGCCTTCGACGATGCCGACCAACAGCTGCGAAAAGAGGTGGTGGCCGATTTCCTGGGATCGCTCCCGACCCTGCTTGACCGTGTACGCCAGACCCATGTTGCCGGAGACAGCCATGACCTGCACCTGGCTCTGCACCACCTGAAGGGCGCTGCATCAAACGTCGGCGCCGCCCGGCTGGCCGCCCATTGCGAGCGGCTGGACCGACAGGTGCTTGACGGACAAGCCGAGACGCTACAGCTGCCTTTGCTGGATCATGATGCGGCCCGAACGGCAGAATGCCTGGCAGCCATGCAGATTGGCGGCACAACGGTATAAACGGTATATATGATTAAAATGGCGACTCCTCTTGTCCAGCCTCAAGGAATCGCAACCATGTCCAACGCCACCACCAAGACCGAGCGCAAAAAGCCCAAGCTGGTCCGCGACAGCTTCACCATCCCGAAGAACGAGTACCTCGCCATCGATACCCTGAAAACGCGCGCCATCGCGCTGGGCAGCAGTGTGAAGAAGAGCGAGCTGCTGCGTGCCGGCCTGCTGGCACTGCAGTCCATGACGGACCCCCAGTTCAAGCTTGCCATTGCTGCGGTTCCGCAACTCAAGACCGGTCGTCCAGCCGCCGACCCGGGCGACAAGGCAGCGGCACCTGTGGCAAGTGCCGCCAAGACGGTCGCCGCTCCGGTCAAACCCAAGGCAGTCACCCCCCGCGTGGTAGGCAAGGCCGCCAACAAGGCTGCGCCGGCGCCAGCCCGGAAGGCAGCCACGCCGGCCAAGCGTGCCGTTGCCCGACCCGCCTCCAGCACGCCGAAGAGCGGCAACTGATTCTCGCCGTTACATCAGGTCGGGGGATTGCACGGTCACGAGCACCGTCTGACCCTGCCCCCCTCGCTCGCGGTAGCGCAGCCACCAGAGGGCGCCCTTGCGAATGGCGCAATGTCCGCCCTCCAGCCCCAGCAACCGGGCCACAACCTGACCCAGCGTGGGCTGGTGGCCCACCACAAGCACCGGGGTGCGCCCGTTGGGCCACTGCACCAGTTCAAGCAGGCCCTGCGGATCGCTCTCGGGCAGCAACTCTTCCCGAAACCTCAGCTTGCGCCCCAGCGCGGTGGCCGTCTGTTCGCAACGCGTGGCCGGACTGCACAGCACCCGTGCGCCCTCGGGCAACTGACGGTCCAGCCAGACCGCCATGCGGGCCGCCTGCTTTTCTCCCTTGGCGGTGAGCTTGCGGCGCAGGTCCGCTTCGTCACCCGGCTGACCGGCGACCAGGTCGGGGTGTTCGTGAGCCTCGGCGTGGCGCCACAGGATCAGGTCCATGCCCCTGCCGCCATCCTTGCCCATGTCAGCGCCCTCCATGCCGGTCACGCCTTGTGCTCAGCCTGCCCGGCTGCCATAGCGGGCCATCAGGGTGCTCTGGGCTGAAACC
Organism: Hydrogenophaga sp.; assembly: GCA_025458415.1. Lineage (GTDB taxonomy): Bacteria > Pseudomonadota > Gammaproteobacteria > Burkholderiales > Burkholderiaceae_C > Hydrogenophaga. The sequence continues at coordinate 1,663 of JALOSN010000091.1, read as the reverse complement.
GGGACCGCCCGTTGCCTGCCGCTTCCGGACGTGGCGGGCATGTAGTGGCCATCGCTGTTGAGCAGCCATGCATCCCGGTTGTCATGCAGGTAGGTGGTGATGCACTCATCGACCAGCCGATGTCGCAGTCCGGCGTCCGTCACCGGCCACGCCAGCTCAACGCGCCTCAGCATGTTGCGATTCATCCAGTCGGCACTGGAGAGCCACAACTCCTCTTCGCTGCCGATGCGGAACAGGAACACCCGGGAGTGCTCCAGCAGGCGACCGATCACGGACCGGACACGGATGTTGTCGGTCAGTCCCGCCACCTGCGCGGGCAGGATGCAGGCCCCGCGAATGATGAGGTCGATCTTCACGCCGCTCTGTGACGCCTGGACCAGGGCCTTGGCCATGGGCTCGTCGGTCAGGGCGTTCATTTTCAGCACGATCCGCGCATCCCTGCCCTCGCGAGCCGCCGCGGCCGCCATATCGACCTTCTCGATCAGGAGTTTGTGAAGGTGAAACGGTGCCATCACCGCCTTGTTGAGCTTGGGCAGGCGGTTCTGGCTGGCCAGGTGGAGGAAGATCTGATCGAGGTCACTCGTCAGGGCGTCATCGGCCGTCAGGTAGCTCAGGTCGGTGTAGAGGCGCGCGGTGTTGGGGTTGTAATTGCCGGTGGACAGATGGGCATAGCGGCGCAACTCTCCGTCCTCGCGCCGGGTGATCAGCAGCATCTTGGCGTGCGTCTTGAGGCCGACCACCCCGTACACCACTTGAGCACCCACCGATTCGAGGCGCTCGGCGTAGCTGATGTTGGCCTCTTCGTCAAAGCGGGCCTTGAGCTCCACCACCGCCGTGACTTCCTTGCCGCGCCGGACGGCCTCGCGCAGCAGGCCCATCAGTTCCGAGCGGGCCCCGGTTCGGTAGATGGTCTGCTTGATGGCCAGCACGTTCGGGTCTTCCACCGCCTCGCGCAGGAAAGCCAGCACGGCATCGAAACTCTCGTAGGGCTGGTGGATCACCACGTCACCCTGTTTGAGACGGTCAAAATACGACTGACCCGGCGTCAGCTGCACCGGCCATGCGCCCTGATAGGGAGGGAAGCGCAGGGCCGGAAGGTCCACTTTGTCGATAAGCTGGTTCAGGCGCACCAGGTTCACCGGGCCAGGCACACGGTAGAGCGCCTGATCCGGCAGAACGAACTGATCCAGCAGGAAGCGCGACAGGTATTCCGAGCAACCGGCCGACACCTCCAGCCGCAAGGCTTGCCCGTAGTGCCTCTGCTGCAGGCCCTTGCGCAAGGCGGTGCGCAGGTTTTTCACCTCCTCCTCGTCGACCGCCAGGTCAGAATGACGCGTGACCCTGAACTGCGAGAACTCGGTGACCTGACGACCAGGGAACAGGTCGCTCAGATGGGACCGGATCAGGCTGGAGATGGACACGAAGTGCAGTTGCCGCGAACCCTTGACCGGCGGCATCTGGATGAAGCGCGGCAGGATGCGCGGTACCTTCACGATGGCCACTTCGTTTTCGCGGCCGAATGCATCCTTGCCCGTCAGGCGAACAATGAAGTTCAACGACTTGTTGGCCACCTGCGGAAACGGGTGCGCGGGGTCCAGGCCAATGGGCAGCAGCAGCGGCTGCACTTCCTTGACGAAATAGTCTTTCACCCACCGGCGCTGCC
>JALOSN010000090.1 GCA_025458415.1 Hydrogenophaga sp. | reverse complement strand
TGGCGCGGCGCAGGTGGCGCAAGACCTGGTCTTCGGTCAAGCCTGGCTCCCCCGGTGGGCCCAGCCGGTGGTGTGTTTCTCGACCCAGCTGAACAGCTCGTACATGGCCATGGCCATGATGCCGACCACCAGCAGGCCCGAGAAGGCCAGGCCCATCTGCATCGAACTGCCGGCCGAGATCAGCAGGTAGCCGATACCTTCGTTGGAGGCGGTCATCTCGGACACTGTGGTGCCCACGAAGGCCAGCGTGATGGCCACCTTGAGCGAGCCGAAGAAGTAGGGCAGGGACCGGGGCAGTCCCACCTTGGTGAGCACGTCCCAGCGCTTGGCACCCAGCACCCGCAGCACATCCTCAAGTTCAGGCTCCAGCGTGGCCAGGCCGGTGGCGATGTTGACCATGATCGGAAAGAAGCTGATCAGGAAGGCGGTCAGGATGGCCGGCCCGATGCCGATGCCGAACCACACCACCAGGATCGGCACGAAGGCCGCCTTGGGCAGCGCGTTGAAGGCGGTCATGAGCGGGTAGATGGCGGCGTAGGCCAGGCGTGAGCTGCCGATCAGGAAGCCCAGCAGAACCCCGACCACGATGGCAATGCCGAAGCCCGCCATGGTGACCCAGTAGGTGCGCCATGCATGTCCGAGGATGGTGGTCTTGTGTTCCAGCGTCTGTTCCCAGATGCGGGACGGGCTCGGAAAGATGAACTCCGAAACCCCGAAGCCCCGGGTGATCACCTCCCAGACGATGACGATGACCAGCAGCAGCAGCAGGGGTGACCAGCGTTCGAGTTGTTTCTTGTTCATGTCGGCGGGCTCACTGGTTGATGACGGCGCCGGCCTTGCGCATGGCACCGATGTGGCCGCGCAACTCGTGCACGATGTCGGTGAACTCGGGGGCGTAGGTCACCTCAAGGTCGCGGGTGCGCGGGATCGGGATCTCGCGCTTGACCACGAAGCGTCCGGGGCTGCGGCTCATGCAGTAGACCGTGTCTGCCAGAAAGACCGATTCGCGCAGGTCGTGCGTGACCAGGATGACGTTGAATCGCTGGGCTTCCCACAGGTCGCGCAGCGTGCACCAGAGCTCCTCGCGCGTGAAGGCGTCGAGTGCGCCGAAGGGCTCGTCCAGCAACAGCATCTTGGGTTCGTGGATCAGCGCACGGCAGATGCTCGCGCGCTGCTGCATGCCACCGGACAGCTCCCACGGGAACTTGGATTCCATGCCACCGAGACCGACACTGGCCAGCAGGCGCTTGGCCCGGTCCTCGAACTCCTTGCGCCGGTCCTTGAACTGGCTGCGGAACGGCTCGACGATCTCCAGCGGCAGCAGCACGTTGTCCAGCGTGGTGCGCCAGGGTAGCAGCGAGGGTGCCTGAAAGGCCATGCCCGAAATCTTCAGGGGTCCGGTCACCGGCTTGCCGTCGATGGTGATCTTGCCCATGCTGGGCATCTTCAACCCGGTGGTCAGCTTCATGAACGTCGACTTGCCGCAACCCGAAGGACCGACGATGGCGATGAACTCGCCCTGGCGCACCTTCAGATTGATGTCTTCGACGGCAAAGGTGTTCTTGGCGAGCAGGTCTTCGTTGTAGGCCAGCCAGACCTGGTCGAAGTCGACGAAGGCCGTTTCGCCCGGGGCGTTGTCAGCTTGCATGGGGCTTCCAGGTGACGGCAGAACGGCCCAAGCCGTGTCCGCCTGTGCAGGGATGAAGGGACTCAGCGCGCCGGGGGCAGCACGTTCAGTTCGGCCGCTGTCGGCAGGAAGGACCCGTTCCAGACCGCTGTCGGGTTGATCCGGGTCTTCGTGCCGTAAGCGTCGGACACCTGCGATGCCATCAGGGCCAGCCGTCCGGGATTGACCTGTCCGAAGCCTTCGCGTCGGGCATCGGGGCTGGCCACCACCGAGTTGATGGCCAGTTGCAGGCGCCGTGTTTCGAGCGCCACATTGATGATGCCGTCGCGCGCCTTGACGGTCTCGATGCCGGCGGTCGGGTTGGCCATCACCTCCTTGGCGCCCTTGGCAAAGGCCTTCAGGAAGGCCTTGATGGCTTCGGGGTTCTCCTGGATCAGCTTCGGGCTGGCGATGATGGCGTTGCCGTACAGCTTGACGCCAAAGTCGGCATACGGCATGACCACCACGTCCTCGGGCTTGACGCCTCGGGCTTCGAGGTTGAGCAGCGAGGTGAACGAAAAACCGGTGATGGCGTCGATGTCACCGCGCACCAGCATGGTTTCGCGCAGCGGCGGGTCCATCGAGGTCCAGGCCACGTTGCTCACATTGTTGGCCTTCTCGAAGATCGGGAATGCCTTGCGGCCGGCATCGAACACCGGCGCACCGAGTTTCCTGCCGCTGAGGTCGGCCGGTTTGCTGATGCCGCTCTTCTTCAGCGCCAGCACGGCGGCCGGGGTGTTGTTGTAGACCATCATGACGGCCACCGGCTTGTTCGGCGCATCCGGGTTGTTGGCGTGGAACTCCATCAGGGCCGCCATGTCGGCAAAGCCCATGTCGTAGGTGCCGGAGGCCACCCGGGTGACGGTGCCGCCGGAGCCGTTGCCGGAGTCGATCGTCACGTTCAGGCCCGCGTCCCGGAAATAGCCCTTGGCTGCCGGCTGCAGGAAAAGTGCAGCAGGCCCTTCGAAACGCCAGTCCAGCTGGAACTTGATGGCGGTCTGGGCCTGGGCCTGACCCAGGGTGACAAGGGCAGCAAGGGCCGCTGCGGTCTGGAGAAATGCGCGTTTCTTCATGGGTACTCCTGGGTGTGTGGGATGCGCCAGCCTGCCAACTCGGGATCTGGCCCGGCACAACCGGGTGACAGCAATAAAGATGCCACCTGATACCGGTACGCAGGCTCCTGGGCGCTGCAGTTGAGCACAAAATTTGTATACACATTCTCCACGGAACGGTACACCGGGTCATCATGGCATACCCTGAATGGTGCGCGCCATTCTGGATTGCACCAGAAGCGGGCGCACCCCGGAGCGGGGTCAGAAACCGGTGTGACCCCAGCCCGTGTGGCGGGCCAGTGCTTCCAGTGCCCAGGTGCCTGCCACCGAATTGCCCCGCGTGTCCAGCTCGGGGGACCAGACGGCGATGCTGGCCACGCCGGGCACGATCGCCACGATGCCACCACCCACACCGGTCTTGACCGGCAGGCCGATGCGGTAGGCAAAGTCACCAGCGCCGTCATAGGCGCCGCAGGTCAGCATGAGGGCATTGACCCGGCGGGTCTGGTCGGCGCTGATCACCGGCGGATCGCCGGTGTCGCCCCGGCCGCCACGGGCCAGGAATCGGGTGGCCCGCGCGAGCTGAAGGCAACTCATCTCGGTGGCGCACTGGCGGCAGTAGTTGTCCAGCACCAGCTCGGGGTCGTTGTCAAAATTGCCGTGGCTCTTCATGAAGCAGGCCAGGGCAAGGTTGCGCCAGGCGGTCTGCCGTTCGCTCAGGGCCACCCGCGCATTCCAGTACAGCCGGGGTTCGCCGGCCAGGCGGCGCAAGGCGCCCAGCAGGGCATAGTCCAGGTGGGCGTAGCGGCTGGTGAGGATGTCGGTGACGACCAGCGCGCCCGCATTGATGAACGGGTTGCGGGGGATACCGCTTTCGGTCTCCAGTTGAACGATGGAGTTGAAGGCTGCACCGGAGGGTTCTCGTCCTACCCGCCGCCACAGCCCATCGCCTTCGGACCGGAAGGCCAGCACGAAGGTGAACAGTTTGGTGATGCTCTGCAGCGAAAACGGAACGTCGGCCTGGCCGACCGCATGGCAGGTGCCATCGACCAGGGCCACGGCCAGGCCGAACTGCCTCGGGTCGACGTCGGTCAGCGCGGGAATGTAATCGGCCACCCGGCCCAGACCGAACCGCTCGCGCGCCTGGCGGTCAATGCGTTCCAGCAAAAGTGGCAACTGTCCGTCAGGCGCTGCGGTCATGGGGATGCGGCGGTGGTGGAAAGGTGCCGGAGTGTAGGCGCCTATCCACCTGCGTCATGACGGACGGCGATGGCCGTCATGCTTGCCATGCATGGGTCCGCAACCATCCGACAGCCGGTTTGCCCGAGGCCATGGGCTGCTCGGCCCGAGCCCGGGTCGGCCTCAGGTGCCGGGTCGGCGGCTGGCGGCCGCCATCGCGGTCATGTTGAGCACACGACGCACGGTTGCTGCAGGGGTCAGTATGTGGGCTGTTCCGTTGACGCCCATGAGGATCGGCCCCACCGTGACACCACCGCTGGTGGTGGTCTTGAGGACGTTGTACAGGATATTGGCCGCGTCCAGGTTCGGGCACACCAGCAGGTTGGCCGAGCCGGTCAGGGTCGAGTCGGCCACGTAGGCGTTGCGGATCTCCGGCTGCAGGGCGGCGTCGCCGTGCAGTTCGCCATCGCACTCGATGTCCGGGTGCATGGACACGAACAGGTCGCGTGCGGCCCGCATCTTGCGCGCCGAGGCACGCTTGGACGAACCGAAACTCGAGTGTGAGAGGAAGGCCACCTTGGGCGGCAGGCCGAAGCGCTGCACCTGCTGCGCCGCCATCCAGGCGATTTCAGCCAACTGCTCGGCGTCGGGATCCTCGTTGACGTAGGTGTCGGTGATGAACAGGGGGCCCTGGTTGGTCATGAGGGCGTTCACCGCCGCGTAGTTGCGGACACCGGCCTGCTTGCCCAGGATGCTGTCGATGCGCTCCAGGTGCGTGGTGTAGGTGCCGACGAGGCCGCAGATCAGGCCATCGGCATCGCCCAGTGAGACCATCAGCGAGCCGATGATCGTGTTGGAGCGCCGCACGGCCGCTTTGGCCACCTCGGGCGTGGCACCGTCGCGCTTCATGAGCGCGTGGTAGTGCTCCCAGTACTGCCGGAAGCGCGGATCGTCCTCAGGGTTGACGTTCTCGACATCGACGCCCAGACGGATGCGCAGGCCGGCCTTGGCGATGCGGGCGTTGATGACGGCCGGACGACCGATCAGGATCGGCGTCGCGATGCCGTCGTCGATCGCCATCTGCGCGGCGCGCAGCGCGCGCTCGTCCTCGCCGTCGGCGTAGGCCACCCGCTTTCTGTCGGGCGCGATCGCTTTGGCGGCATTGAAGACGGGCCGCATCAGGATGCCCGTCTGCGTCGTGAATCGCGACAGCGACTCGCGGTAGGCTGCCATGTCGGTGATGGGCCGGGTGGCCACACCCGAATCGGCCGCCGCCTGCGCCACAGCCGGTGCGATCTTGAGGATCAGCCGGGTGTCAAAGGGTTTGGGAATCAGGTAGTCCGGTCCGAAAGCCAGTTCCTGGCCGACGTAGGCGGCGGCCACCTCGTCGCTGATCTCGCTCTTGGCCAGGTCGGCGATCTGGCGCACGCAGGCCAGCTTCATCGCCTCGGTGATCTTGGTCGCGCCACAGTCGAGCGCGCCCCGGAAGATGTAGGGAAAACACAGGACGTTGTTGACCTGGTTCGGGTAGTCCGAACGCCCGGTGGCGATGATGCAGTCGGCCCGGGCAGCCTTGGCCAGCTCGGGCCTGATTTCCGGTTCCGGATTGGCCAGAGCCAGGATGATGGGCTTGTCGGCCATGGTCTTGACCATCTCCACGGTCATGACACCCGGTGCCGAGCAGCCCAGGAAGACGTCGGCTCCGTTGACCGCGTCGGCCAGGGTGCGCGCCGC
>JALOSN010000089.1 GCA_025458415.1 Hydrogenophaga sp. | reverse complement strand
CTACACCTACAGCGTGGCCTGCGCCTCTTCGGCCGTGGCGCTGGGGGAGGCCATGCGGGCCATTCGGCATGGCTGGCTGGATGCCGCTGTCGTGTTCGGCACCGAAGCCATGATCAACCCGGGTGCCTACATGGCTTGGAATGCGCTGCGCGTACTCGCCAGCGGACACGGACCTGACGTGTCCCGTAGCTGCCGTCCCTTTGATCGAGAGAGAAGCGGCTTTGTGCTGGGCGAGGGAGCCGCCAGTCTTGTTCTCGAACGTGCCGATGTCGCATGCCGGCGCATGGACAAGCCCCTGGCTGAACTGTGTGGCTATGGCACCAGCAGCGATGCCACGCACCTGACGGCGCCCTCGCGTGAAGGCCAGGAGCGAGCCATGCGGGAAGCCCTGAACGATGCAGGCCTGCTGCCGTCAGATATTGGTTACCTCAATGCCCATGGAACGGCCACCGAGACTGGCGACGCCATTGAAGCCCAGTCCATCCGCGGCGTCTTTGGAGACCACACCGATCACCTGCCTGTCAGTTCAACCAAAGGACTGCACGGGCACCTGATTGGCGCAGCCGGTGCGCTGGAGCTGGCGCTCTCGGTGCTGGCCCTGAAACGCGGCGCCCTGCCCCCGACGGTTGGACTGCTGGACCCGGATCCTTCGTGTGATCTTCTTCATGTCCGCGACGCAGCCCTGCCTGTGCCGGGACTGCATGCGGTCATGAGCAACTCTTTCGCCTTCGGCGGAACCAACGCATGCCTGGTTGCGCGACGCACTTCCTGACCTCTGCATGACGGGGGTGCATTCCTCGGTGACCGCTGTGCCCGATCGGAGCTACGGACTGGCCGCCCTCCTCGACCTGCTTCCCCATCGGGGCTGCATGCTCATGCTCCAACGTCTGACGGTCCATGATGCCCGTTCTTTCACAGGTGAGGCATGCTGGCAGGACGACCACCCCTTTGTGCGCGCCCTGGGCAGCCCCTTCGTGCCAGAATCATTGCTGGTGGAAGCCGCCGCCCAGACGACCGGAGCGGGCCTGGTCGCGACGGACGCGTCACCGGGTATGCCGCATGGCCGCCAGCTGGGTATGCTGGCTGGTGTGCGACGCTGCACCTTCATGCACCCGGTTCATACGGGACTTCCGGTCTTGCTTCGCGCGACGACCCGCTTTATGTCTCCCGTACTTGCACATGGCCTGGTTGAAGCCAGACAGAGCGATACCGTGGTGGCCAGCCTGCAGGTGCTGCTGGCCATGCCCAAGGCCCAGGCCTGATACGCCCGGTCACTTCCTGGCCAGCCAGCGCGCGCCGAGCAGGCAGGCCATGGCCAACATCAGGATCAGCGACATCGCCTGCCAGTACTGGCGCGCTTCTTCGACGCGACGGTAAGGGAACCGCCCCGGAGTTTCCCCGGTGATCAGACCATAGGCCAGCATGGCGGCGAACAGCGCCGCCATCGTGTAGAGCGCGATCACCTGCCCATGATGAGCGGCCGGTTTCACGGCAAAGTCATTCCGCCCGGTAATTGGGCGCTTCCTTGGTGATCTGCACGTCGTGCACGTGGCTCTCGCGGATGCCGGCCGAGGTGATTTCGACAAACTCGGCCTTGGCGCGCATGTGCTCGATGGTCGGACAGCCACAGTAGCCCATGGAGGCGCGCAGACCTCCTGCCATCTGGTAGATGATGGAGACGACAGATCCCTTGTAGGGCACACGCCCTTCAATGCCTTCCGGCACCAGCTTGTCGGCGTTCGGATTTCCGGTGCTGCTTTCCTGGAAGTAGCGGTCGGCACTGCCCTGTTGCATGGCGCCGATGGAACCCATGCCGCGGTAGCTCTTGTAGCTGCGGCCCTGGTAAAGCACGATTTCGCCGGGCGCTTCCTCGGTGCCGGCAAACATGCCACCCATCATCACGGCGTTGGCACCTGCAGCAATGGCTTTTGCGATGTCTCCGCTGTAGCGGATGCCGCCATCGGCAATCATCGGCACACCGGTGGTCTGAAGGGCCGTGGCCACGTTGTCGATGGCGGTGATCTGGGGCACACCGACGCCTGCAATGATGCGTGTCGTGCAGATGGAGCCGGGGCCGATGCCGACCTTGACACCGTCGGCACCCGCATCCACCAGCGCCAGTGCAGCACTGGCGGTGGCGATGTTGCCGCCAATCACATCAACCTGGGGGTAGTGTTGCTTGACCCAGCGAACTCGATCGATGACGCCTTTGCTGTGACCATGGGCCGTGTCCACGACGATGGCATCCACGCCGGCCTTGACCAGGGCTTCGACGCGCTCTTCCGTGCCCTCGCCGACACCCACCGCCGCGCCCACCCGCAGCCGACCGGCCGCATCACGGGCGGCATTGGGGAAGTTTAGCTGCTTGGTGATGTCCTTGACGGTGATCAGTCCCTTGAGTTCGAAGGCATCGTTGACCACCAGCAGGCGCTCAAGCTTGTGTTTGTTGAGCAGGGCCTTGGCCTCGGCGGGCGTCGTGCCTTCCGCAACGGTGACCAAACGCTCGCGCGTGGTCATGATTTCGGTGACAGGCAGGTCATAGCGCGTTTCGAACCGCAGGTCGCGACCGGTCACGATGCCGACCACCTTGCCGTGCTCGACCACCGGGAATCCGGATACGCCCAGTTCGTCGGAAAGCGTCATGACCTGGCGAACAGTGGTCTGAGGTGTGATCACGACCGGGTCGCGCAGCACGCCCGACTCGTATCGCTTCACCTTGGCCACATGCGCCGCCTGCTCCTGTGCCGAAAGGTTCTTGTGAACAATGCCAATAGTACGCAGGAACCAGAAGGACGTCGTCGAAGGTAAGCGCTTTGCCGAGGAGGCGCATGGGGAAAAGCTCCAAAAAACGGATTGTAGCCGTGCCCAAGGACGGGGCAGCATCCTGCCCCGGACGCAAAGCCCGCGACTCGAAGGCCCTTGAGTCACCGTCTGGCTCTCCAGGCTGCCGTCCATGCCTGCCACAGCGAGAACGCGGCGGCACGGCGATAAACTGACGAAATGAGCGCTCATCGACCGATCAACCGGCTTGGCCGTACCTTTCCCCTGTTGCTGGGAACCGCTTTCGCGTTGTTCGCCGGGCTGGCGCACGCGCAATGGCAGTGGGTGGATGACACGGGTCGCAAAGTGTTCAGCGACACCCCGCCTCCAGCGAACGTGCCCGACAAGAACGTCCTGCGCCGCCCCCATGCGCGCAGTGCCCCGGTCGCACCGCCCCCCGCCGAGACACAGCCTTCAGCCACCACCGCACCCGTTGCCGCCGTACCGCGGCGCGATGAGCAGCTGGAAGCCCGCAAGCGGGAGGCAGAACAGGCGGAAAAGGCCAAGGAGCAGGCCGAGCAGGCCCGGATCGCAAAGATTCGGCAGGAAAACTGTGATCGGGCCACCCGGGCCCGGACGACCCTCGCATCGGGTATCCGTGTTTCGACGACCAACGCCAAGGGCGAAATGGAAATCATGGATGACAAGGCCCGCGCCGCTGAAATGCAGCGACTGGACCGTATCGTGGCACAGGACTGCGGCCCGATGCCGGCTGCTCAGTAACCGGACTTGGCTCCGGGCCGGCGGCTGGCGAACAAGCCCGAGCCGCGAGCGCCCTGGGCAACAAAACGCTCTCTGCGAGCCACCTTCGGATCGACCCGCAGGCTTCTGCAGAGCTCCAACCGATCGCCGTCGCGCAAGACTTGGGCTGCCACCGCTTTGCGGCCCCAGATCGAAACCGTCAATGCCTGTGCACGGATTTCGGGGAAGCGCTGCCGCCATCCGGAGGCGTCCAAGGCCTGGTCGACAGTGACCCCGGTGGGCAGGTTCAGCTCCTCCTGATGCACCTGTCGAGGCGCGCTCGCATAGAGCAGGGTGATCTTCATCCGGGTCAAGCCTTGGGGTCTGGCCCGTACACCTGATCGGCCCGCCGGACAAACGCATCCACCAGGTTGGAAGCGATCTTGTCGAAAACCGGTCCGACCAGTTTGGCCAGTGCCGGACTGGCAAAGCCGTAGCGCAGATCAAAGGTCACCTTGCAGGCTCGCTGGCTTCCATCGCCCAGTGGCTGAAAATCCCAATGTCCTTCCAGCAGGGAAAACGGTCCGTCGACGAGGCTCAGATGCACCTGTCGATCCTCGACATGGGTGTTTCGGGTGGTAAAACTCTGGCGGAGTCCACCAAAGGCAATGCCAACCCGGGCCATCATCCCGTCAGGGGTGAGCTCCAGCACCTCCCCTTGATCACACCAGGGAAGGAACTGGGGGTAGTGCTGGACATCGGTGACCAGCGCAAACATTTCATGTGCGCTGTGCCACAGCAGTACGGACTTGTGAATCGTTTTCATACAATCGAAGGCTGCCCCAAGATCTGGTCCGAATACCCCTGGCCAGTCAGAGCCCTGGGTGTCGGCATGCCTCAAGCACACGCATCCCGGAACACCTAAGAAAGCCACCACCGGCACCGGCGACAGCCGCCTGGCCGACAACAAGAAGGCCTTGTTCAACTACGCCATTGAAGAGCGCTTCGAGGCTGGCATGGTGCTGCAGGGCTGGGAGGTGAAGGCCCTGCGCGAGGGCAAGGTGCAGCTGACCGATGGATACGTGGTTGTCAGGGACGGGGAGCTGTTCCTGATCGGCTGCCAGATCAACCCGCTGCGCACCGCTTCCACCCACGTCAATCCCGAGGCTGCGCGCACGCGCAAACTGCTGCTGCACAAAGACCAGATCAGCCGGCTGATCGGCAAGACGGAACAGAAGGGCTTCACCATCGTCCCGCTCAATCTTCACTGGAAGAACGGCAAGGTCAAGTGCGAGATCGCACTCGCAAAAGGCAAAGCCGAACATGACAAAAGGGACACCATCAAGGACCGCGAAGGCAGGCGCGAGGTGGAGCGGGCCATGAAACAGCGCCAGCGCTGAAACCCACCAGCCCTGATCAAAGGTGCGAGAGCGGGTGTGCCCACGCCGGCCAGGGTGACCGGAAAAAGCCGTTCACCATGTCCGGCAACACGTCTTCGATTCGTGCCGGATTCCAGCGGGGGGTGTGATCCTTGTCCACAGCGAGGGCGCGAATGCCCTCCACGGTCTCGCTGGCGCTCGCCGAACGGCCAAGGTGGGCCGGATGGAAGCAATGACGGACCAAGTCCCGTTCCATGCGCAGGTCATCGGCCAGCCCCATGCCTCTGGCGCGTCGGATCTGCTCCAGCACCACGTGCAACATCAGGGGAGAGCGCTTGCGCAACGCGGCCGCGGTCTCGGCTGCCCAGTCGGATGGCGCAGACGCCAGCGCGCCCATGATGGCCGGCACGGATGGCAGGCCGAAGATGCCGTCCACCTCGACCACCGGCCACGAAGCGCGGAAGCCCTCTTTGGTCTGGTGGGTCTGGCACCACCTTTCGACCGCCTCACCGGTTTCGAACGGCGTACTGGCCAGCGACTCCCACAACGGTGCCAGACGGCCACTATCGACCAATGCGTCCGCGAGGCCGGCAGCAATGGCTTCACCACCGCTGAGCATCCGCCCGGTGAGCGCCAGATACTCGCCCAGGTAACCCGCGCATCGGCTCAGGAAATAGCCGCCGCCGACATCAGGAAACAAGCCGATGTTGGTTTCGGGCATCGCCAGCTTGCTGCGCTCGGTGACGATGCGCAGGCTGGCACCCTGGCTGATGCCCATGCCACCGCCCATGCAGATGCCATCCATGAAGGCAATATAGGGCTTGGGGTAGGTGTGGATGAGATGGTTGAGTGCGTATTCTTCGGTGAAGAAATCCTCCAGAGCCGGGTCTCCGGACAACGCCGCCTGGTGAAAGAAGCGGATATCCCCCCCGGCACAAAAGGCGCCGAACGGTCCTTCCTTGCCCGTGCCCCTGATGGCCACCGCGAGGATCCGGGAATCCTCTCGCCAACCGCGCAGCACGGTGGTCAGTGCGCGAATCATGGGCAGTGACAAGGCATTGAGGGCCTTGGGACGGTCCAGGGTGATGCAGCCGACTCGGCCGCGAACTTCCGTGTGCATGAGGGGGTCGATTGGGTCCGTCATGAAAATCTCCTCAGACAATGCATCGGTACATGCTCACTGTTGTTGATCCGGGGTCCGGGCCGACGCCAGTGTCTGTCCGCGGGGCATCGAACGCCGGCTGCGCCAGCCCAGTGTTTCGTTCACGCACAAGGCCCCGATCACCAGCCCTCCTCCCAGCAACACGTTGGTCCCTGGCTGCTCTCCGGCCCCCACCCACGCGAGAAGAATGCCGAAGACAACCTCCAGCAGCGCAAGCAGGGAGACTTCAGGCGCCTTGAGGACTCGGGCACAGACCACCGACAGGGTGCAAGGAATGGCCAACTGGAACACGCCCAGAAAGGCCAGCCACGCAATGTCGGCGCTGGTGGCTGAAAACGGAACCGCCAGCGGAAGGGTGTACAGCGCGGAAAGACAGGCACCGAGCAGCACGGAAGGCACCAGATCGACCGGGTCACCCTGCATCTGGCTTCGCTGGACCACGGTCCAGTTGACCGACCCTGCAACGGGAACACACAGGGCGATCAACGAGCCGATGAGCAGGTCGGACACGCCGGCATCGCCGGCCGTCAGAGCCGCCAGCAGCTGACTGCCGTACATGTAGACGATACCCGCGCCAGCGACCACGCATGCCAACCAGGTTCGCAGTGGCAGCCGCTGACCGATGAAGACCCTGGCCATCAGCGCGGTCAGCAAGGGACCCAGTGACATGATGATCAGGACATTGGCCACACTGGTGAAGGTCAATGCCAGCATGAAGGCGCTGAACATCACACTCCAGCAGAGACCGGAGATCCAGAACGCTTTCGATTCGGGCACCACACCCCAGTACCGGTTCAACACCCGCCCTGCGGCTGATCGGCTGGCTGCAGCCTTATTCATGGTCGCAGCCGATCCACCCCGGCTTCGCCACAAGGGCAGGATGACCAGCAAAGCCAACGCAGTGAATGCACTGCGCCAGAATGTCACTTCGAAGCGAGCTGCAGACTCCAGCTGTCGCGCCACCACACCCGCCATGGACCACAAAAGGGCCACCGCCACCATCAGGAAGACAGCCTGCGTGTGACCCAGGGGTTTGTGCATACGGTGGACCATCTGGATTCGGTCGGACAGGAAAGGCCGCGGCCAAGCGCCGACGGCAAGATGGCTGGCAGCTGGATCTGACTCAGGCTTCCTTGGATGCCCGTTTGCGCTCATGCTCCTTCAGGAAGCGTTTGCGCAGCCGGACGCTCTTGGGCGTGATCTCGACCAGCTCATCGTCCTCGATGAATTCAACTCCATATTCCAGGGTCAATTCGATGGGCGGCGTGATCTTGATGGCGTCCTCTTTGCCGCTGACGCGGAAGTTGGTGAGCTGCTTGGTCCGTGTCGCATTGACCACCAGGTCGTTGTCCCGGCTGTGGATGCCGACGATCATGCCTTCATAGACCGGGTCGTTGGGCTTGACGAACATGCGGCCGCGGTCATCAAGCTTGCCCAGAGCGTAGGTGAAGATTTCGCCATCGTCCATGGAAATCAGCACGCCGTTCTTGCGGCTGGCGATTTCACCCTTGTGCGGTTCGTAGCCATCGAAGATGTTGCTGATCAGACCGGATCCCCGTGTCAGGTTGAGAAACTCGTTGGAGAAGCCGATCAGACCACGTGCCGGAATGCGGTATTCCAGGCGTACCCGGCCTTTTCCGTCCGGTACCATGTTCACCAGTTCGCCCTTGCGCTCGCCCAAGGCCTGCATCACACCCCCCTGGTGGCCTTCCTCGATATCCGCCGTCACCAGTTCGATGGGTTCGCATTTCTGGCCATCGATTTCGCGGAACACGACACGCGGTTTGGAAACGGCCAGCTCGTAACCTTCGCGGCGCATGTTCTCCAGCAGGATGGTCAGATGCAGTTCCCCCCGACCGGACACTTCGAAGACACCGTCCTCGTCGGTTTCACGGACACGCAAGGCCACGTTGGACTGCAGCTCTTTTTGCAGCCGATCCCAGATCTGGCGGCTCGTGACGAACTTGCCCTCCCGTCCGGCCAGCGGACTCGTGTTCACGCAGAAATTCATGGTCAAGGTCGGCTCATCCACCTTCAGCATCGGCAGGGGGGTGGGTTTGAGCGGGTCGGTGACGGTGACACCGATACCGATGTCGGCGATGCCGTTGACCAGCACGATGTCGCCCGGGCCCGCCTCGGTGACCTGCACGCGATCCAGCCCTTGGAAGGTCAGAACCTGGTTGACGCGGCCCTTGTAGCTCTTGCCGTCCTCACCTTCCATCACCAGCACATCCATACCGGGACGGATCTTGCCGGCGCTGATGCGACCGACACCAATGCGGCCGACGAAGGTGGAGAAGTCCAGCGCCGAGATCTGCAGTTGCAGCGGAGCGTCCGGATCTCCCATATGAGCCGGCACATGTTGCAGCACCGTGTTGAACAGCGCCGACATGTCCGGGCCCCACTGTTCGCCCGGCTGGCCCTCCTCCAGCGAGGTCCAGCCATTGATCCCTGAGGCATAAACCACGGGAAACTCCAGCTGTTCGTCGGTCGCCCCCAGATTGGCAAACAGGTCAAAGGCCTCGTTGATGACCTTGGTCGGATTGGCACCCGGCTTGTCGACCTTGTTCACCACCACGATGGGCTTGAGACCCAGCGCCAGCGCCTTCTTGGTCACAAAGCGTGTTTGGGGCATCGGTCCTTCCTGGGCATCGATCAGCAGTACGACGCCGTCCACCATGGACAGGGCGCGCTCCACCTCGCCCCCGAAATCCGCGTGACCCGGGGTATCGACGATGTTGATGTGCGTACCCTGCCAGCTCACGGCACAGTTCTTCGCCAGGATGGTGATCCCGCGTTCACGCTCGATGGCGTTGTTGTCCATCACCGTGTCCACGACTTTCTCGTGCTCGGCGAAGGTGCCCGACTGGCGCAGCAGCTGGTCGACCATGGTGGTTTTGCCATGGTCGACGTGGGCAATGATGGCGATGTTTCGGATCTGTTTGCTCATGATGCAGTTTCCAGGATTTGCTGTATTTCGATGGGGCTCAGCAGACGCCCCGGGATCAGTTCGCCAGCCCTCACATGAGCGGTGCCCAGCAAGGAGTTGGGGGACGACGCAGCCCCTGCACAGGATCCGAACACGGCGGCTTGTGCCAGGTCGGGCCAGGATCCCCGGCGACGCACTCCGCTGAGGAAGCGGGTGGATTCGCCAGCGTCCAGAACAATCGCCTCGTGTCCTTGCAGGAGCGACTGGACCGGCAGCAGGCGATCCAGCCGAGCCGGCTCATCCATGGCTTCCAATTGTTCGATGGTGACGCACTGCGTATCGGTGAACGGGCCGGTGGTCGTCCTGCGCAGGCGGCTGAGATGCCCGCCACAGCCCAAGGCAAGACCGATGTCTTCGCCCAGCGTGCGGATGTAGGTGCCCTTGGAGCAGCTCACACGCAAGCTCAGGAACGGAGTGGCGCCGTCCAGTCGCATCTCCAGGAGCTCAAGTTCATGGATGGTGACCGAGCGGGGCTCACGTTCAACGGTTTCGCCATCGCGTGCGTACTCGTACAGCGCCTTGCCATGCTTCTTCAAGGCGCTGTGCATGGGAGGAATCTGGGTGATCGGACCCGTGAAACGGTCCAGCACTTCCACCACCTGGCCGGCGCTGCAACGGACGGGGCAGATGTTGGTCACATCGCCCTCTGCGTCACCTGTGGTCGTGGTGGACCCCAGCCTCACCACGGTTTCGTAGGTCTTATCGGCTTCCAGGTGCAACTGGCTGAACTTGGTGGCGGCGCCCAGGCAAATGGGCAAGACCCCGGTCGCCAGCGGATCCAGCGTTCCGGTGTGCCCGGCCTTCTCTGCGCGCAGCAACCACTTGGCCTTCTGCAGGGCCTGGTTGCTGGAGAGACCCAGCGGTTTGTCGAGCAGCAGCACCCCATGCACAGGGCGCCGCTGCACCCTGGTGCTGTGGCGCTGCATGGTCAGTCCTCGTTCTTGGAGCGCGAAGCCACCGCCTTGGATATCAGGGCGTTCATGTCGGCAGCGCGTTCGGTGGTGCGATCAAAGACGAAGTGCAG